>DATNNI010000573.1:0-5007 GCA_035601915.1 Xanthobacteraceae bacterium | reverse complement strand
CGTTCTTCGAAAGCCGCACCCGGCCGTGCCTGCTGCATCAAATCAAGCGCTGCTCGGCGCCGTGCACCAACGAGATCGACTTCGCCGAATACGCGGCGCTGGTGCGCGAAGCCAACGCGTTCTTGTCCGGCCGCAGCAAGGCGGTGAAGGACGAGCTCGCTGGCGAAATGGAAACCGCCTCGCTTGCGCTCGACTATGAGCGCGCTGCGGTTTACCGGGACCGCCTGGCCGCTTTATCGGCCATTCAGGCGCATCAGGGCGTCAACCCTCGCGGCGTCGAGGAGGCCGACGTCTTTGCCCTGCATCAACAAGGCGGTTTTGCCTGCGTCGAGGTGTTTTTCTTCCGCACCGGACAAAATTGGGGCAACCGCGCTTATTTCCCGAAGGCCGACCGCGGCGTTCCGCCGGACGAAATCCTGGGCGCCTTTCTCGCCCAGTTTTATGACGACAAGCCGTGTCCGCGCTTGATTCTCATTTCGCAAGACATTGACGATCGCGCGCTGCTCGCCGAAGCGCTGACTACCAAGAGCGGCCACAAGATCGAAGTGATGGTGCCGCAGCGCGGCGAGAGGAAAGATTTGATCGCGCATGCGCTCGCCAATGCCCGCGAGGCGCTCGGGCGCAAGCTGGCCGAAACCTCGTCCCAGCAGCGCCTGTTGCGCCAGCTCACGGAGACATTCGGACTCCCGCGGGTGCCGCGGCGCATCGAGGTCTACGACAACAGCCACATTCAAGGCTCGAACGCGGTCGGTGCAATGGTTGTGGCGGGCGCGGAAGGCTTCCGCAAAAGCGACTATCGCAAATTCAATATCCGTTCGGCCGATCTCACTCCCGGCGACGATATTGCTATGATGCGCGAAGTCCTGATGCGCCGGTTCAAACGGTTGCTTGCAGAAGCGCAGCAACCTCCCGCCATCCCCGAACTCGCCGCCGCTGTCGCGGTTTCGACCGGCGAGCCGGCGCTTCCTCGCGAAGAACTCGATCTCCTGCACGCGGTGCCGGCGGCCGAAGACGCAGACTCTCCATGGCCCGACCTCGTACTGATCGACGGCGGGCAGGGGCAACTCACGGCCGCGCAGGAGATATTCGGCGAGCTCGGCATCGACGTGCCGCTGGTCGCTATCGCCAAGGGATCGGACCGCGACGCCGGGCGCGAGACGTTCTTTCTTCCGGGCCGCGACTCATTCAAGCTGCCGCCTCGGGATCCGGTGCTTTACTTCGTCGAGCGGCTCCGCGACGAAGCTCATCGCTTCGCCGTCGGTTCGCATCGAATCCGGCGCCGGCGGCAGTTGCGCGAGGCCGGCTTGCAGGAGATTGCCGGTATCGGCCCCACGCGCAAGCGCGCTTTGCTTCACCATTTCGGCACGCTTAAGGCGATTGAGCGGGCCTCCGTAACCGATCTGTTGCAGGTCGATGGTATCAGTGCCGAGACGGCCCGTCGGATTTACGAGTTCTTCCATGAGGGAGCGGCGTGAGCGGACTTCGATTTGAGCGAGCCATAACCGCCGCGCCCGGAAGCCCCGCCCGCCGGCAGGGCACCTGTCGGGATTGGCACCGCATCGCTATGTTAGGGCCATGAATTCGACGACCACGACAACGCCCGGCCGCCGGCCGCGCGCCCATCCCTTGGCGCTCCCCAACATCCTGACCTATGGCCGCATCGTCGCCATCCCGATCGTCATCGGCTGCATGTTTTGGCAGAGCATTCTTGATGGCGGATTGTGGCTTCGATGGGTGGCGGTTGCGGTTTTTATCGTCGCCGGCATCAGCGATTTTCTCGACGGGTACCTTGCCCGGGCCTGGGCGCAGCAATCTTCGCTTGGGCGCATGCTCGATCCGATCGCCGACAAGCTTTTAGTCTCCTCTTGCCTGTTGATGCTTGCCGCCGAGGACACCATTCACGGCTGGTCGTTGTTCGCCGCCATCATCATTCTCTGCCGCGAAATCCTAGTGTCGGGTCTGCGTGAGTATTTGGCCGAGTTGCGTGTAAGTGTACCAGTGAGCCAGCTCGCCAAGTGGAAGACCACGCTGCAGCTCGTCGCCGTCGGCTTTCTCATTGCCGGCGACGCCGGCGACGCGGTGGTGCCGGTCGTGACCAAGATCGGCATTATGCTTTTGTGGCTGTCGGCGTTGCTGACCATCTATACGGGATGGGATTACCTGCAGGCCGGATTGCATCACCTGACCCGGGAGGATGCGTGAAGCTTCTTTATTTTGCCTGGGTGCGCGAGCGGCTGGGCAAGGCGGAAGAGCGGCTCGATCCGCCTGCCAGTGTTGCCACAGTCGATGAGTTGATGACGTGGCTCGCCGGACGCGACGAACAGTACGCGCACGCATTCGAGAATGCGAAAGTCATCCGGGCGGCTATCGACCATCGTCATGTGCGGCCGGGTGCGCCGATTGCCGGCGCGAGCGAGATCGCTTTCTTTCCGCCCATGACCGGCGGCTAGCGCATGTCCCGGAAAAGCGGCTCCCGGTTTTCCGAAAAGGACACGCGCCAACGCATGTCCCGGAAAAGTGGATCCCGGTTTTCCGACAAGGACAGGTGCAAACATAGAGATTTACGGCGCGGCTTGCGGATTGAGCGAGCGAGATGAGTGCGACCATCCGCTTGCAGCGCGAAGCCTTCGACGTCGCCGCCGAGACCGCGGCGATGACGCGGGGCCGGACCGATATCGGCGCCGTCGTGACCTTCACCGGCATTTGCCGCGCCGACGAAAACGGCGCGCCGATCGCGGCGTTGACGCTTGAGCACTATCCCGGCATGGCCGAAGGCGAGATCGCCCGGCATGTCGAGGAAGCCGCGGCGCGCTGGCCGCTCCTCGGCGTCAGGGTGGTCCACCGCTATGGGCGGATCGAACCGGGCGAGGTCATCGTGCTCGTTGCCACCGCATCGAGCCATCGCGAGGCGGCATTTGCCGCCGCGTCGTTCCTGATGGATTACCTGAAAACGCGGGCGCCATTCTGGAAACAGGTCGAGACGAGCGCCGGCACCGATTGGGTCGAGGCCAAGGCTGAGGACGAGGCCGCCGCCGAGCGCTGGTCCGGGGCGCCGGCAGAGAAAGAGCGGCCGTGATCAGCTGGCCGCTTTGCGCAGCCACACCTTGTTGTCGTGAAAGGCGGCACCGCCGAACGGCGCGACCGGATCGGCACCGGTCAGCGTGTTGATGCCGCGCCCGTCCGCGTAAGCGGAGTTTGGCCACAGCGATTCTGCGATCAGCACGCCGCGGCGAACGCCGTCGAACAATCGCGCATGCAGATGCACCGCGCCGCGGCGATTGCCGAGCGTGACCTTCTCACCATCAACAACACCGAGCCCGTTTGCGTCGTCGGGATGAATCATCACCTCGGGCCGTCCTTCCCTCGCGAGCGAAGTCCGCGTTTCCGTGAAGCTCGAATTGAGAAAGCCGCGGGCCGGCGACGTGGCGAGCCGGAACGGATGCTCGGAATCGGCTTCCTCGATCACCTCCCAATGGTCCGGGAGCTGCGGAATTGACGGCGCATCATGCGTTCGGTGCCACCGCCGAAACGGTACGGCCGGCCAGTCGGGTTTGAAGCGGAATTTGCCGTCTGGGTAAGCAAAGCCGTCGACATAGTGGGCGGTGGCAAAATCGGGCTGGCAATCGATCCAGCGCTTGGCTTCGAGTTCGGCAAGCGTGCCCCATCCGGATTTTTGCAGCGTGGCGTCGATCAACTCGCGCGGCGTCATGGCAAAGCCCGGATGTTCCGCGCCCAGCCGTTTCGCGAGCGCGCAGATGACCTCGTGATTGGACCGGCATTCGCCGGGCGGATCGATCAGCTTGGGCCCGAGCAGGATGTATTGACTGCCGCCGGCCGTGTAAAAATCGTCGTGTTCGACGAACATGGTCGCGGGCAAGACGACGTCGGCCATTTTCGCGGTGTCGGTCATGAACTGTTCGTGCACGCACGCGAACAAATCGTCGCGGGCAAAGCCGCGCTTGACCACTTCCTGGTCGGGTGCGACCGCAACCGGATTGGTGTTCTGTATCAGCATCGCGCCGACCGGCGGGCCGCCGCGCAGCGCGTCTTCGTCGCCGGTGAGAATTTGCCCGATGCGTGATTGATCGAGCATGCGGATCGAGGCATCGCGCATGTCGCTGCCTTCGACCAGGCTGGTGTTGAGGTGGAAGATCGCGCCGTTATTGTGAAACGCGCCGCCGCCTTCATAGCGCCATGCGCCGGTGACCGCGGCGATGCAGCTTGCCGCGTGCATGTTGATGGCGCCGTTGCGGGAACGGGAAAAGCCGTAACCGAGACGGAGGTAAGTCCGCTTGGTGTCGCCGATGGTGCGTGCGAATGCCTCGATGGTTTCGACCGGACAACCGGTAATGCGCGACGCCCATTGCGGATCGCGGGTGCGGACGTGCGCGGCAAGCTCGTGCGGCGCATCGGTGTAGCGATCGAGATAATCCCAATCGGCTTTGCCGTCGCGAAACAGGCAATGCATGACCGCGCAAGCAAGCGCACCGTCGGTGCCCGGACGGATCAATACCGGAAGATCCGCCTGGCGCATCGTGCCGTTCATGTAGACGTCGACCACCGCGATCTTGGCGCCGCGCTCTTTGCGGGCGCGGGTCGCATGCGTCATGACGTTGACCTGGGTGTTGACCGCGTTGGTGCCCCAGATCACCACCAGATCGGATTTCGCCATTTCCCGCGGATCGGGTCCGGCAAGCTTTCCGGTGCCGGCGATAAAGCCGGTCCATGCCGGATTGACGCAAATGGTGGAGAAGAAGCCGGAATATTTCTTGGCGTGGCGCAGGCGGTGAATGCCGTCGCGCATCACGTAGCCCATAGTGCCGGCATAGAGGTATGGCCACACCGCTTCCGAGCCGTGCGCTTGTTCGGTGCGAAGAAAGCGCTCGGCGACCAGATCGAGCGCGTCGTCCTAGGAAATCGGTGCGAATTGTCCGCTTCCTTTCGCGCCGGTGCGGCGGAGCGGATGCGTCAGGCGATCGGGATGATGCACGCGCTCGGCATAACGCG
>DATNNI010000572.1:0-18046 GCA_035601915.1 Xanthobacteraceae bacterium | reverse complement strand
CCGCTGCATCCCGCGACTGTTGAGCATCTCCAGTTCTTGATACTCGGCGTGCTGATTATCGTCTTCCTGGTGGTCGAGCCGAGCGGCCTCGCGCGGCTCTGGCAGATCGGCAAGCAGAAATTGCGGGTGTGGCCCTTTCCTTATTAGGACCGGACGCTTGCGACAAATCGTCGTAAGCTGGTGCGGATGATGTCGACCAAGCAACTAGAGGCGAAATCCCGGCATCCGCCGGCGCCTTAATGTGTTTTTCGATCCGGCGGTCTTAACCGCTACGAGGCCCGGGTGTGGCCATTTTCTTCGTGATGGGGCAAACTCTTACTACCTCCGGAACCAACAGCCGGGCGGACCCAAGTCTTCGTGGCGGGTTCGTAGGATTATTTAAAGCGCTGCCGAGGCAATTCGGCGCAAACAAGGGAGAAGACGCCATGCATTTGAAACACATTGCGCTCGGCTTGGCGGTAGCGATTGCGCCGATGGCCGTCACGACGGCGCAGGCGGAAGACGGCATCTATATTCCGCTCTTCAGCTATCGCACCGGCCCGTTCGCCACCTCAGGAATACCGATCGCCAACGGCATGGCGGATTATCTGAACATGCTCAACGAACGCGACGGAGGCATCGGCGGCGCCAAGATTATCGTCGATGAGTGCGAGACCGGCTACGACACCAAAAAGGGCGTCGAGTGCTACGAGACGGTGAAGGGCAAACACCCGGTCGTACTTAATCCCTATTCGACCGGGATTACGCTGCAACTGATCCCTAAGGCATCGGTCGACAAGATTCCGATTCTCTCCATGGCGTATGGTCTTTCCGCGTCGGCCGACGGCAACAACTTCCCCTGGGTCTTCAATCCTCCGGCGACCTATTGGGACGGCGCCTCGGCCTTTGTGAAGCATGTCGCCGACAGTGAAGGCGGTTTCGACAAACTTAAAGGCAAGAAGATCGGGCTCGTTCATCTCGACGCGCCGTTCGGCAAAGAGCCGATCCCGCTATTACAGGCATTGGCCAACGACTACGGCTTTGAGCTGAAACTCTATCCGGTCCCGGTCGCTGAAATGCAAAACCAGGGCTCACTCTGGCTCAACATCCGGCGCGACCGCCCCGACTGGATTTACATGCAGGGCTTCGGCGCCATGAACCCGACGGCGGTGAAGGAAGCGAGCAAAGTCGGCTACCCCATGGACCACTTGGTCGGCAATTGGTGGGCGGGCAGCGACGACGATGCGCGTCCTACCGGCGCCGACGCAAAAGGCTACAAATCGCTCGATCTCAACGCGGTCGGCGCGGACTTCCCGGCGTTGCAGGACATCATCAAATACGTGGTCGACAAGGGCAAAAGCCAGGTCGCTTCGAAAGACAAGGTCGGCGAGAATTTTTATAATCGCGCCGTTCTCAACTCGGTCATCATGGCGGAAGCGGTCCGTAACGCGCAGCATCTGACCGGCAAGAAAGTCATCGACGGCGAGGATTACCGGCGCGGCATGGAAACGCTCAGCATTTCCGCCGCGCGGTTCAAAGAAATCGGGCTGGAGAATTTCGCGAGCCCGATCAAGGTTAGTTGCTCCGACCATAACGGCCACGGCGGCATTTCCGTCGTGCAGTGGGATGGCGCGAAGTGGCAGACCGCGGTGCCCGTGATTGAGCCGATCAAGGACAAGGTGTTGCCGTTGATCGATGACGCTGCGGCCGCCTACGTCAAAGCCAATGCCGGCTGGCCGAAGCGGACCGAACCTTGCGATAAGTCCTCGTAGGCTCACTTCACTCGCTCATTCCCGCGATCAATGTGGGAATGAGCGAATTCTACGGGGGAAAAGGCGCATGACGGGGATCGCCCCGCTCAAGTCCGAGCCGACGGCAGCGCCGGTTTCCGGGACCATCCTTTCCCTCAATAACATCGAGGTCGTCTACGACCGTGTCATCCTTGTTCTCAAGGGCGTGTCGCTGTCCATACCGAGCGGCGGCATTGTCGCGCTGCTTGGCGCCAACGGCGCCGGCAAGACCACGACGCTCAAGGCGATATCCAATCTGCTGCATTCGGAACGCGGCGAAGTGACCAAAGGCGCGATCGTGTTCGACGGCGCCGAGGTGCAGTCGCTGTCGCCCAACGATCTGGTGCGGCGCGGCTGCATCCAGGTGATGCAAGGCCGCTATTGCTTCGGGCATCTGACCGTCGAGGAGAACCTCCTCACCGGCGCGTTCACCCGCCGCGAGGGGGCGGCGGCGATCCGTGCCGATCTCGATAAGGTATACGGCTATTTTCCGCGTCTTCGCGAAAAGCGCCAGGCGCTGGCCGGCTATACGTCGGGCGGCGAGCAGCAGATGTGCGCCATCGGCCGCGCCCTGATGTCGAACCCGAAGATGATCCTGCTCGACGAGCCGTCGATGGGGCTGGCGCCGCAGATCGTCGAAGAGATTTTCACCATCATGAAGAATCTCAATCAAAGCGAGCGGGTCTCATTCCTGCTGGCGGAGCAGAACACCCATCTGGCCCTCAAATATGCCGGCTACGGCTACATTCTGGAAAATGGACGCGTCGTGCTCGACGGCACCGCCACCGCGCTCGCCGAGAACGAAGACGTCAAGGAATTCTATCTCGGCATCGCCGAAGGCCGGCGTAAATCGTTCCGCGACGGCAAGCACTACAAGCGGCGCAAGCGCTGGCTGGCGTAGGCGGAGAGAGGCGGTTCAATAGATCCGCCGCCGCGATCAGCGGAACCCTGCCTCGATAGTTACGCCCTTCGGCGGCGCGATATTTTCCGGCACAAAGAAGTCCTGCGCCAGTTTTTGCGCCGCGTCGACCCGGTATTGCTCGAAATCCGTCACGCCGTTTTCCGCCAGGAAATTATCGTCGATCAGAAACTTCCCGGAAAATTCGCGCGCCGGCTTGTTGAACACCGCATAGGCTGCGTCGGCCATGATCTCCGGTTTGCGCGACTGCCGGATGACCGCATCGCCGCCGAGCAAATTCCGCACCGCCGCGGTCGCGATCACCGTGCGCGGCCACAGCGCGTTGACTGCAATACCCTTGTTGCGAAGCTCGCCGGCAAGCCCGAGCACCACCAGGCTCATGCCGAATTTGGCCATGGTGTAGGCGGTGTGCGGCGCAAACCATTTCTCTTTCATGTCGAGCGGAGGCGAAATCATCAGGATGTGCGGATTTTGCGCTTTTTCCAGGTGGCCGATCGCCCATTTTGACACAACGAACGTGCCGCGGGTGTTGATCTGATGCATCAGATCAAAACGCTTCATGTCGGTCGCAGGCGTAGGGCTCAGCGATATGGCGCTGGCATTGTTGACGACGATGTCGACGCCGCCAAAATGCGCGGCGGTCTTGTCGAGCGCCTCTTTGACCACGCGTTCATCGCGCACGTCGACCACAAGCGGGAGTGCCTTGCCGCCGGCGCGCTCGATCTCCTCCGCCGCGGAATAAATCGTGCCGGCAAGCTTCGGGTGCGGTTCCGCAGTTTTTGCAGCAATCGCGATATTGGCGCCGTCGCGAGCGGCGCGCAGCCCGATCGCTAAACCGATACCGCGCGAAGCCCCGGTGATGAACAGGGTCTTTCCTTTAAGCGACATCGCAAAACCTCACTTCTTACGCGCGAAGAACGCGGCGAAGGCTGTGCGCGCTTCCTCGGATTGCAAAAGCTCGCTAAAATGCGAGCCTTCGGCTTCCATGCGCTTCGCGACTTCGTCGATATTGCCGCGCATCAGCTCGCGGGTCACGGCAAGCGCCCGCGGCGGCAGAGCGGCGATTTCTCGCGCGGCGCCAACCGCAACGGCATCGACGTCAGTTGCGGGGACGACGGCGTTGACCAGGCCAGCCTCCTTGGCTTCGGCGGCAGCAAGCGGCCGGCCCATCGCCAGCAGGGAAAACGCACGCGCGTAGCCCATGCGCAGAGGCGCCAGCATTGTCGAAGCGGCTTCGGGAATGAGCGCAAGTTTCAGGAAAGGAGTCGACAGCGTCGCGTCGCTCGCCATGACCACGTGATCGCAATGGAACAGGAGCGTGGTGCCGATGCCGACGGCGACGCCGCCAACGGCGGCGACGATCGGCTTGCGGCAGCGCACAAGCACGTCGAGAAAGGAAAGTGCAGCGCCATCCCAGGGGATGCCGCCGGTCGCGGCTTTGGCAAAATCGCCGATGTCGTTGCCGGCGGTGAAAGCGCCAGGCGCGCCGGCGATTACGATGCAGCGGACGCTGTCGCTCTTATCCGCGTCGCGCAATGCTTCGGTCATTTGCTGATACATGGCGAGTGTCAGCGCGTTCTTTTTTTCCGGGCGGTTCAGCCGTACGATGCGGACCGCAGCCTCTTCGGTCACAAGGACGTGCTCGGTCATCTCGTTGTCTCGATCGTGTGCATCTAGCTCGCTCTGACGCGGTTTCGAATCAATCTGCCGATGGCGCGAAATTCGCCGCCGGCGGCGGTCCGGGCTTGTGACTCGATAACGCGGTAGAGACCGACGACCTGCTCGCCGACCGGGGTGACCACCGCGCCACCGCCCCGCGCGCCGCCGCTCTCGGCGGTGACGGCGGGCTCGCGTAGCGTCCGGTTGATCTCTTCCACCAACAGCCAGGCGCGGCGGTAGGACATGCCGAGCGAACGCGCCGCTGCCGAAATCGAACCCGTCGAACGAATCGCCTCCAAAAGCGCGATCTTTCCCGGGCCGATGCGCGCGCCGGAGGCCAGATCGATGCGGATCGAGAGATGTGTGCCGGCCATTGCTTTCACCCTGCGGACGCCTCGCGATGTCACGCCGAGAGCGCGGCGGTCGTCAAGAGACTTTTTCGGGTCGGGGACAATGACCGCTCCGAAAAAAATTGCGGCGGCCGAAGCCGCCGCATCGCTTGCGCAAATGACCTGCCTATTGGAAGAGCTTTAGCGCGTTGGCGATCGTTTGCGACACCCCCCAAATGAGGGGGATGCCGACAAAACCCCAGGCAAGCGCGAGCTGCCAACCCTGTGTGCCGCTGGTTTGAGTGGTCATGAGTGTTCTCCGGTTACGCGTTGGCCGGCCGGCGGGTTAGAGATTCGCCGAATTCCCTGCCGGCTTCCGCCGCTATTGGCAGGGCTTTGTCGGACTTCATGTGGAACCGGGTGTTCACGGCCCTGATCAAGAAATTGGCTATGAAGCCGATCACGAATAGCCCGGCCATAATGTACATGGTGATGTTGTAGGCCTGCGCCTTCGGTACGCCGTGGGTGATGTTGTATTCGCGGATGTAGTTCACCAGCACCGGTCCGAATATGCCGGCCATCGACCATGCGGTGAGCAGAAGGCCGTGTATCGCGCCGACATAGCGGGTGCCGAACATATCCCTGAGATAGGCCGGCACCGTAGCGAAGCCGCCGCCATACATGCTGATGATCACCAGGAAGCAAAGCACGAAGCCGGCAACGCTGCCGACTGAGCCGGTATAGGGCACCGTGCAATACATCGCGAAGCCGAGCACCATGAACACGAAGTAGGTGTTCTTGCGTCCGATATAGTCGGACGTAGATGCCCAAAAGAATCGGCCGAGCATGTTGAACAGGCTCATCAAGCCGACAAAGCCCGCGGCCGCGATCACGGTGATGTGGCCGGGAAACATTTCCTGGCTCATCGCCGAGGCCTGACCGATCACGCCGATGCCGGCGGTCACGTTAATGCACAGCACGATCCAGATGCACCAGAACTGCGGCGTTTTCAGCGCGTCATAGACGTAGACGTCGCTGTTGGTGATCAGCCTGGAGGCCTGGACCGGCGGCACGTAGCCCTCCGGCTTCCACCCCGGCGCCGGCAGCCGCACGATAAATGCGCCCACCATCATAAAGACGAAGTAGATCGCGCCCAGGACGACGAACGTCTCGCCAACGCCGATATGCGTCGATGTCGAGAAAATACTCATGAGCCACACCGAAAGCGGCGAAGCGATGAAAGCCGCGCCGCCGAAGCCCATGATCGCCATACCGGTCGCCATGCCCGGACGGTCGGGAAACCATTTGATCAAGGTCGAGACCGGTGAGATGTAGCCAAGCCCAAGCCCGATGCCGCCAACCAGTCCGTAGCCGAAATAGACGACCCAGATGTTGTGGACGTAAACCCCGATCGCCGAAATCAGAAAGCCGCCGGCCCAACAAAGGGCCGATGTGAACATCGCCTTGCGCGGGCCGCCTTCCTCGACCCAGCGGCCGAAGATCGCGGCGGAGAAGCCGAGCACGAAGATGGCGATGGAGAAGATCCAGCCGAGCTCCGGTATGCTCCAATCGCCCGGCGCTGATTTGCTGACGCCGAGAAGCTTGGTCATCGGCAAATTGAACACGCTGAAAGCGTAAGCTTGGCCGATACACAAATGAATGCACAGGGCCGCGGGCGGCACCATCCATCGATTAAAACCAGGTTTGGCGATGGTACGGCTTGGATCAAGAAAACCGGAAATGCCCCCAGATGCCCCGGCTTGCGCCGCGGTCATAGTCATCAGTTTCCTCCTGCAGATTTTTTATTCTCAACAACAAACGTTTCTTGCCTTACGTTTATGGTGCGTTGGTTTACCTCTCGTGCTTCCGATCCCGTCACCTTCAGATGCTCAAGAGCAAGCGTCCGCAGAGTCGCCGAAGACTCGACGGCTCGATTACTCAACCACACGTTCGGCTTTGATAGAAGCGGTCACAGGCTGCCTTGACAAAATATCGCATGCGATCGTTACCGCGGACGCAGGCGCGCTCGGCATGTAAGCCTCTGAAATTATTGATAGGTTTTGTTCGATCTATCACGTCGGCGGGGCCGACCGATGGTGCAGAGCAACAAAAGCCAGTCGCGTTCGCAAGATCAGAAAAGGACGGTATCGGCGGACTGGAATTGGACCGCTTCGCTCGCCTCGTCCGCCGATAAATCCCGATCTATTGCGGAGGCGTTGCCGCGGACGCGGCGGTCTTCATTTCCGGCAATTGTTCGATCGCTTTGCGGGCGACCGGATCCAAGCCGCTACCTCCCGCCGTGACGTGGGCGACAATCTGGCTGCGCATCCGCGGATCCCAGAATTTTTTCAAGTGATCCGCGGTGCCGGCGACAGCCTTCTCCTGCCCCTGGCTTTCAAAAAATTTGGCGATCTGATTGGCCATGTAAACGAGTTTGTCAGCCGACGACGTGTTAGGCTGTGACATGGGCCACGGTTTCTTTGGTGAGTTCTTTGATGCGTTGCCGATGGGTGAACACCTCGAATCCGTCATCGCGCGCGACACCGACCAGCGTGATGCCGGCCGCTTCGGCGGTGCGTAGCGCCAGCGCCGTCGGCGCGGACACCGCAACAATGAGCGGCGCGCCGATGGCCGCGGTTTTTTGCACCATTTCCACCGATACCCGGCTCGTCAGCAAAACCATGCCGCCGTCGCTGCGGGCCTCACTGCGGAGCAGCGCACCAGCAAGCTTGTCGAGCGCATTGTGCCGTCCGACATCTTCGCGCACAGCAACCAACCCGATTTCAGGGCGCCAAAATGCCGCGGCGTGCACAGCGCGCGTTTGCCGATTCAATTCCTGGCGCGGCGGCAGCGCGGACAGCGCACGCATGATCTCGGCCGGCGTGAATGCCGCACCGCCGGCAACGCGCGAGATCGGCCGAAGCGCTTCGGTCAGGCTGTCGATGCCGCAAAGCCCGCATCCGGTCGGGCCGGCAAGATAACGGCGGCGCTTCCCGAGCGCCGCGGAGCGGGGATCCGTCAGCCACATCCGCAGTTCGGTTCCGGAATCGTGCTCGACGATTTCCAGTTGTTTGATGTCGGCGGGCGAAGAGATCACGCCTTCGGTGAAGGAAAAGCCGAGCGCAAAATCTTCCAGATCGCGCGGCGTCGCCATCATCACCGCATAGGACCCGCCGTCGTAAGTGAAGGCGATGGCGGTTTCCTCCGGGATCGTGCGGGTTCCGTCGGTGGCGCCACTCTGGCGCCAGACGGTTGCAGCGACGGCGAGCGCCGGATCGCGCATCCGGCTACTCCGCCGCCTCGGCGGTCGCGGCGATGCGACGGCTCTCTTGCGAGAACCTTTCGTACTCTTCCTGCCAGCGCGAGGGTCCGTTCGAGGCCGTCACCTGCACGGCCGTGACCTTGTATTCCGGACAATTGGTCGCCCAGTCAGAATACTCGGTGGTGATAACGTTCGCCTGCGTGTCCGGGTGATGGAACGTCGTATAGACGACGCCGGGGGATACCCGATCGGTTATGTCGATGCGAAGCGTCGTTTCGCCGGCGCGGCTCGCAAGCTTCGCCCAATCGCCATTGCGAATACCGCGCTGTTCGGCGTCATGCGGATGCATCTCGAGCAGGTCTTCTTTGTGCCAGAGCGAATTATCGGTGCGCCGGGTCTGCGCGCCGACGTTATATTGCGACAGGATGCGCCCGGTGGTGAGAAGGAGCGGGAAGCGCGGGCCGGTCTTTTCGTCGGTGGCGACGTATTCGGTCACGATGAACCGGCCTTTGCCGCGGACGAAGCCGTTAACATGCATGATCGGCGAGCCTTCCGGCGCCTTGTCATTGCAGGGCCACTGCACCGAACCACGCTTGTCGAGCATGTCGTAGGACACGTTGGCAAAGCCGGGCGTGAGGCGGGCGATCTCGTCCATGATTTGAGACGGATGATCGTAGTGCATGTCGTAGCCCAGCGCCTTGGACAGCAGCAGCGTGATCTCCCAGTCCTCGTAACCGTTCTTCGGCGCCATGACTTTGCGGACGCGCTGGATGCGCCGCTCGGCGTTGGTGAAGGTGCCGTTCTTTTCCAGGAACGTCGAACCGGGCAGGAAGACGTGCGCGAAACGCGCCGTCTCGTTGAGGAACAGGTCCTGCACCACGACGCATTCCATCGCCTCTAGTCCGGCGGATACGTGTTTGGTGTCGGGATCGGACTGGAGGATGTCCTCGCCCTGGATGTAGATGCCCTTGAACGAACCGTCGACGGCGGCGTCGAGCATGTTGGGAATGCGCAGGCCCGGCTCCTTGTCGAGCGTGACGCCCCAGTCTTTCTCGAACAGCCGGCGCGGCTCGTCGAGCGAGATGTGCCGATAGCCCGCGAGCTCGTGGGGGAACGAACCCATGTCGCAGGAGCCCTGCACGTTGTTTTGGCCGCGGAGCGGATTTACGCCGACGCCCGGCCGGCCGATGTTGCCGGTTGCCATGGCAAGGTTGGCGATCGCCATGACGGTGGTCGTGCCCTGGCTGTGCTCGGTGACGCCGAGGCCGTAGTAAATCGAGCCGTTGCCGCCGGTCGCAAAGAGCCGCGCGGCGCCGCGGATCGCTTGCGCCGGCACGCCGGAAATCTTGGCGACTTCTTCCGGGCTGTTGCGCGGCTGCGATACAAAGTCCGCCCAGTGCAGGAATTCGTCCCAGTCGCACCGCTCGCGGATGAATCTCTCGTCGTAGAGCTTCTCGGTGACGATCACATGCGCCAGCGAGGTGACGATGGCGACGTTGGTGCCGGGTTTCAACGCAAGATGGAAATCCGCGTCGACGTGAGCGCTGTGTACCATCTCGGTGCGGCGCGGATCGATGACAATGAGCTTCGCACCCTGGCGAAGACGCTTCTTCATGCGTGAAGCGAAGACCGGATGCGCCGCGACGGGATTGGCGCCAATGACAATGATGACGTCGGTGTCCTCGACGGAATCGAAATTCTGAGTGCCGGCCGAAGTGCCGTAGGTCTGGCCGAGGCCATAGCCGGTCGGCGAGTGGCAGACACGGGCGCAGGTGTCGACGTTGTTGTTGCCGAACGCGGCGCGGATCAGTTTCTGCACCAGGAACGTTTCCTCGTTGGTGCAGCGTGACGAGGTGATGCCGCCGACGGAGTCTTTGCCGTATTTCGCCTGAATTCGTTTGAATTCGGAAGCCGCGTGGTTGATCGCCTCTTCCCAACCGACTTCTTTCCACTCGTCGGTGACCTTGGCGCGAATCATCGGCTTGAGAATGCGCTCTTTGTGGGTCGCGTAACCCCAAGCGAACCGGCCCTTGACGCAGGAATGGCCGCGATTGGCCTCGCCGTCCTTGTACGGCACCATCCGCACCAGCTCTTCGCCGCGCATCTCGGCCTTGAACGAACAGCCGACGCCACAATACGCGCACGTCGTCACCACCGAATGCTCGGGCTTGCCGATCTCGACGACCTTTTTCTCGTTCAGCGTCGCGGTCGGGCAGGCCTGGACGCAGGCGCCGCAGGATACGCACTCCGACGACATGAACGACTCTTCCATGCCGGGCGACACGCGGCTGTCGAAACCGCGGCCGGCGATGGTGAGCGCAAATGTGCCTTGCTGCTCTTCGCAGGCGCGTACGCAGCGCGAGCACACGATGCACTTTGACGGATCGTAGGTGAAGTAAGGGTTGGATTCGTCTTTCGGCAGCCATTTATCGTTGGCGCCGCCGTCAGAGATCTTGGCGAAGACGTGATTTTCGCCGCTATAGCCGTAGCGCACGTCGCGAAGACCAACCGCGCCGGCCATATCCTGCAGTTCGCAATCGCCGTTCGCCGAACAGGTCAGGCAATCGAGCGGGTGGTCCGAGATGTACAGCTCCATCACGCCTTTGCGGATGGTCTTCAGCCGGTCGGTCTGTGTCTTGACAACGATGCCCGGAGCGACCGGCGTCGTGCACGAGGCAGGCGTGCCGGCGCGGCCTTCGATTTCGACAAGGCAGAGGCGGCACGAGCCGAAGGCGTCGACCATGTCGGTGGCGCAGAGTTTTGGAATCTGCGTTCCCATCTCCATGGCCGCACGCATGATCGACGTGCCTTCGGGCACGGTGACCGATGCGCCGTCGATGGTCAGCGTGACGGTCTTTTGCGCCTTTGATTTTGGCGTGCCGTAGTCAATCTCGTGTACGAGCGACATAGCGGGTCTCCTATTCCGCAGCCTGCAAACGCGGCGCGGGCTTAAAGTCATCCGGGAAGTGCGTCACCGCGCTCATCACCGGATACGGTGTGAAGCCGCCGAGCGCGCAGAGCGATCCGAATTTCATGGTGTGACAAAGGTCGGCAAGCACCGCGAGGTTCTTCTCCGGTTCGATGCCGCTGACAATCTTGTCCACGGTTTCGACGCCGCGCGTCGACCCAATGCGGCATGGCGTGCACTTGCCGCAGGATTCCACCGCGCAGAATTCCATCGCAAAGCGCGCTTGTTGCGCCATGTCGACCGTATCGTCGAACACCACGATCCCGGCATGGCCGATCAAGCCGTCCCTTTTCGCAAACGCCTCATAGTCGAACGGCGTGTCGAACAAGGCCGGCGGGAAATACGCGCCGAGCGGACCGCCGACTTGCACGGCCTTTACCGGCCGGCCGGTAAAGCAGCCGCCGCCGATATCGTTGACGAGTTCGCCGAGCGTGATGCCGAAAGGCGTTTCAAAAAGTCCGCCGTAATTAAGATTGCCGGCAAGCTGGATCGGCATGGTGCCGCGCGAGCGGCCGACGCCGAAATCCTTATAGAAGGCGGCGCCTTTATCCATGATGATCGGCACAGTCGCGAGCGAAAGTACGTTGTTGATGACGGTCGGCTTGCCAAACAAGCCCTTGTGCGCCGGCAGCGGCGGTTTTGCGCGCACAATGCCGCGCCTGCCTTCAAGGCTTTCCAGCAGCGACGTTTCTTCACCGCACACATAAGCGCCTGCGCCGACGCGCACTTCCAGATTGAACTCGACATTCGAGCCGGCGACTTTTTTGCCCAGCATGCCAGCGCGACGCGCAATATCGATGGCGTCGGACATCACTGCGACCGCATGCGGGTATTCGGAGCGGATGTAGACATAACCTTTGGTCGCGCCGACAGCGATACCGGCGATGGTCATTCCTTCGATCAGCACGAAGGGATCGCCTTCCATGATCATGCGGTCGGCGAAGGTGCCACTGTCGCCTTCGTCGGCATTGCAGACGATGTATTTTTTGTCGGCTTTCGTGTCCGCGACCGTCTTCCACTTGATGCCGGTCGGGAATCCCGCGCCACCGCGGCCGCGCAGCCCCGATTGCGTGATCTCTTCGGTAATGCCGCCCGGATTGGCCAGCGCCTTGGCCAGCCCCTTGTAACCATCGTGCGCTTTGTAGTCATCGAGTGACCGCGGGTCGACGATGCCACAGCGGGCGAAGGTCAGGCGGGTCTGCTTCTTGAGGAACGGATGTTCTTCCGGTGCTCCGACGCGCAATTTGTGGTCGCCGCCGTCGGCGATCATCGCATCGAGCACGCTTTCCATGTCTTTCAGTTCAACCGGACCGTAAGCAACGCGGCCTTTGCCGGTCACGACTTCCAGCAGCGGCTCAAGCCAATGCATGCCGCGCGAACCGTTGCGCACGATTTCGACCGGTACCTTCCGCTTGGTGGCGGACGCAGCGATGGCGTTTGCGATCTCGTCGGCGCCGCACGCGACCGCGGCTGCGTCGCCAGGAACGTAGATGCGAAGCGCGCTCATCGGTCGACCTCGGCAAGGAGGCTATCGAGCTTTTTGGCGTCGAGGCGGGCGACCACCTTGCCGTCGATCATGGCGGACGGGGAGACCGAACAAAGCCCGAGGCAATAAACCGGTTCGACGGTGATGCGCCCATCCGCCGTGGTGTTGCCGAGCGCGATGCCCAATCTGGATTCAGCGCGGGCGGCGAGCGCGTCACCGCCGGCGGCCTGGCAGGCTTCGGCGCGGCACAGTTTGAGCACATGGCGGCCGGCCGGCGCGGAACGGAAGTCGTGATAAAACGTAACGACACCGTGGACTTCGGCGCGCGAGATATTGAGCGCTTCGGCGACGATCGGTTCGGCGGCTTGGTCGATGTATCCGAAGGTTTCCTGCACGGCATGCAGAATAGGCAACAGCGGGCCCTCAATGGCCTGATGCTCCCTGATGATCTGCGCGGTTCGCTCCGCGCTCCATGGTTCGTAACTTGGCACGTCAGGACCAGCTCCGTGCGATCGTCCCTCCGGTCGATGGCATTCAAGATATTGGAACTATTATAAAATATGCGCTTATCGGGCCGGATCAATAAAGCTGATCCGTGGTTCGATCAGGATTCCTGATCGAACTTCTCTACCCATGCCGGCCGGAACGGCCCGCCTTCGCGCCGGCGCGTCCCCGTTTTCCAGCTAGCGTTTTGTTTTCGCTCGTGTTTTTCGAAATGGCCGGGGTTTGGCCCATGACCTTGGCCAGCGCGCGGGCCTCGGTGACGAGCGCCGTGATCAGCGGCGTCATCGGTTCGCGGTGGGGGATAATGAGCCCCACCGCGTGCGTCGCCGCCGGCTCGACGATCGGAATGGAGCGGACGTTGTCGGTCAGGCCGAGCGTTTCGGCGAGCTTCGCCGGCATGATGCTCGCCCATTTGCCGGTACGCACATGCGCGAACAACACGATCATCGAATTGGATTCGAGGGTGGGGGATGGCTCCTGTCCGGCCGAGCGTAACAGCGCATCGATGATGCGGCGGTTCTGCATGTCAGGCGTCAGCAGGCAGAGCGGCACTTGTCCGCCCTCCGCCCATGTCACGGTGTCGCGATCGCCGAATGCGCCGGCGGGCGATGTCAGCAGCCGGTACTCCTCATAATAGAGCGGCACCGTATTCACCCGGCCAACCGGCTCATTGTCGAGGTAGGTGAGGCCGGCATCGACCTCGAGATCATCGAGCAACCTCAGCACGTCGATGGAGGTTTTCGACACGATGCTGAAGCGGACGTTGGGGTGCTTGGCGCGATAGGGCGTCGTCAGCATCGCCGTCATGGCGAGCGCGGTAGGAATCGCAGCGATCTTGACGTGACCGACCAAGCCGCGCTTAAGCGCGTCGATATCCTGGCGCATGGCTCGCGCATCGCCAACAATCCGGCGCGCCCATTCCAGGACCCTTTCACCCTCAGGCGTGAAGCCGTGGAAGCGCGAGCCGCGCTGCACGAGCAATACGCCAAACATATCCTCGAGAAATTTTATTCCGCCCGACAATGTCGGCTGGCTGACGCGGCAAGCCACGGCGGCCCGGCCGAAGTGACCTTCACGCGCCAGCGCAAGGATGAATTCGAGCCGATCGATCATCAATAGTCCTCGGTTCCAGGCAAACTTTGGCTCTGGTCGGAGCGATTATCGCATAGCGACGATGGTCCCCAATTGCCACCGGCGATCAGGTATTCCGTTCCGCAGTTTCAAAATTTGACTATAGCCTTATTGTTAATCCCGAGGTGCCTTGGGCTAAGGCCCATCGCGTCCTGGTTTGGACGGCATGGAATGGACGATTTCGCAGCTATCAGACAACGCGCCCACAGCCTGACTTATCCCAATTCGCAGCCCCGCGACGCCGCCAGTCTGATCCTGGTCGATCGTTCGGGAGGCGAGCCGAAGGTGCTGCTCGGAAAGCGTCATGGCGACCACGCCTTCATGCCGGGGCACTTCGTCTTTCCGGGAGGCAGAATAGAGGAAAGCGACCGGAACGTGCCTGCCGCGGCGGAGCTCCATCCCGCTGTTGCGACGCGTTTGACTAAAGAGGTGCCGAAAGTTGACGACCAGACCGCGCGCGCGTTCGCACTGGCGGCTATTCGCGAAACCTTTGAAGAAACCGGCATTGTGGTCGGTCGAAAGCACAATGGTGCTATGCCGGCAGCGCCTGACAAATGGGGGAGCTTTTTCGCGACCGGATTTTTGCCGGACCTTTCTGGGCTGAGGTTCATGGCGCGCGCGCTTGCTCCACCACGAACCAAACGCCGCTTCGATGCTCGTTTCCTCGCCGTCGACGCAAGCGCCATTGCGGCGCAAAGCGAGGGGGTCGTCCATTCGAGCGCCGAGTTGGTCGAGATTGTGTGGGTCGGTCTCGCGGATGCGATACGGCTACCGCTGCCCGATATCACAGAAGTCGTACTCGCGGATATTGCCGCCAGCATCACCGCTGGTTTTCCGCAGGATGCGCCGGCGCCATTTTATCGAATGCGCGACGGCAGATACGTTCGCGATCTCATTTAATAACCTAAGTCGCCAATGGAGAAATGCGTTATGAAAGTTGCTTTGATTGGAGCGAGCGGAAATGTCGGTGGCCGCGTGCTCGCCGAGCTATTGTCCCGCGGCCATACCGTAACGGCCATCGCGCGGCATCCAGAGAAGATACCGGTGCAGCCGGGCGTCGCGCCGAAGGCCGGCGACGTGCACGACAAGGCAGCCCTTGCGCCTTTGCTCGCGGGCCATGACGCCGTTATCAGTGCCGTGCGTTTCTCAGCCTCCGATCCGAAGCTTTTGATCGCGGCGGTGAAAGAGGCCCGGGTGCCGCGGTACCTCGTTGTTGGCGGCGCCGGGAGCCTGGAAGTCGCGCCGGGAAAAAAGCTGATCGATACGCCGAATTTCCCCGCGGCTTACAAGCCGGAAGCGGGCGCAGGCGGGGTGTTTCTCGACCTTTTGCGCGGCGAAAAGGACATCGACTGGACGTTCCTTTCGCCCTCAGCCCTGATCGGCGCGGGCGAGCGCACCGGCAAATTCCGCCTCGGCGGCGACCAGCTCCTCACCGCGCCTGACGGCAAGAGCAGCATTTCCTACGAGGATTATGCGGTCGCTCTGGTCGACGAACTGGAAAAGCCGGCGCACTCGCGGCGGCGCTTCACCGTCGGTTACTAAGGCAGGGCCATGCTGAAGACGCGACTTTCGCTCATTCCCGCGTAAGCGGGAATTCGGCTGCAAGCCTTCCGGCCTTGTCATTCGCTGCGCTTCCGCTTTGCGGGGTGGAGCGGGACACTCACGCTGCACGGAGGCTCTCGGCGGCGGCCTCAATTTCCTTTATAATGGTTCCAGACCCGATGGGGTGAAGTGAGCCGTCCCACACAGCGAAGGGATGACGGCAATGCCGGTGACCTACGAGCCTTGGCTCGTTTTGCTGTCCATCGTGATGGCGATTCAAGGCGCCTATGTGGGGTTGAGCCTTGCCGTGCAGATTGGCGACGCACACGGTGTGCGGCGGCGGCTGTTTCTTGCCGGCGCGACAGCGTCGCTGGCCGTCGCCATCTGGACCATGCATTTCGTCGGCATGCTGGCGGTGCGGCTGCCATTCCCGGTCGACTATCTAGCTCTGCCCACACTGTTGTCTTTTCTCGTCTGCGCGATTGTCGTTGGCACGGCGGTTTACGCGACCAGTGCGGGACCGTTCACGTTGCTGCGGCTGACGCTGTCCGCCTGTCTCATGGGCGGCGGTATATTCGCCATGCATTACATCGGCATGAACGCGCTCGATGCGAGCGCCCTCATGATTCACGATCCGCCTTACGTCGCAGCTAGTATGGCAATCGCAATTGCTGCATCCGGATTGGCGCTTTGGCTTGCCGCAGGCCGCGGCGGGCGTCCGCCACTCATTCTTTCCGCGGCCGCTTTCGGCGTTGCCGTTTCCGGCATGCACTACACGGCAATGACGGGAGTCACACTCTATTCTTACAGTACGGCTTCGCCCGGCGCGCCCGCGCTCTCCATCGATCTGCTCGCCATTGTTGTTGCGGTCGTCGCCTTTGGTATTTCCGGAATATTTCTGTTGCTGCTTCTCCCTGAGGCGTCCCGTTCGTCTGCGCCGCCGCTTGCGGCCGCGGAAAGCGCGATTCTGCCGAGTGTAGCCGCGCCGGTGCTGATCGCGCCCCTTCCGCCGGGGCCCGCCATCGTGGGGGCCGATAATTTCGAATTCGGACGGGGGACATTTTCGCCGCTTGGCGGCGTTGGCGCGCCGCCGCGAAAGTTTGCGCGCCAATTGCCCATCGAGCGTGACGGTGGCACGCATTTTGTAGCGGTCGACCAGATCGTCGCCGTTCATGCCAACGCGCATTACACTTACGTTTTCGATGGCGGCGACAAATTGTTCTGTCCGCTGTCCATTGGCGAAGTCGAATCGCGCCTCGACGGTGGCCGCTTCGTCCGCGTGCACCGCAGCCACATTGTCAATATCGACCGTGTGGTCGGCTATAAGCGGTCCGGCGATAACGAACTCGTGGAAATGGCCGCCATAGAGCACTATCTGGTGCCGGTCAGCCGGAGCCGCGTAGCCTCATTGAAATCACGGGTCGCGGGCTTGACCGGCGCGAGCGCGGACTTCGCGTCGGGTCGCGATCGTTTTGCAGGGCAATAATTGGTCTCGATTTTTGCGATTGTGTCAGCAGCGTTGACGCAATTCGTGCGAAGTCTCCGCCATTCGTGCAAGGCCGTGGACTTTTGGTGCAATGGTCACCACGCTGGTGCACCTTCCCTTGCCGCTGCAACGCACAAATCGACACAATCACCAAATTGAGCGCTATTTCGTGTGCGGCTTTGCACCGGGCCCGGTGACGACCGTGAGCCCGGACGCCGCGCCAAGGGAGCATGCCCATGATACCTGGCGCCTTCGCCTATCATCGCCCGTCATCCATCAAGGAAGCTGTCGGTCTACTCGCGCAATACGGCGACGACGGCCGCGCGCTTGCGGGTGGTCACAGCATCATCCCGATGATGAAGTTGCGGCTCGCCAGTCCCGGCCACTTAGTCGATCTCGCCGGCATCGGCGATCTCAAGGGCGTCCGCGCCGACGGCGGCGACATTGTTATCGGCGCGATGACCACGCAGCACGAGCTAATCGCCTCCGATCTTTTGAGCGCGAAAATTCCGATTCTGCGCGAAACTTCGTTGCAGGTCGCCGATCCGCAGGTGCGCTATCTCGGCACGCTCGGCGGCAATGTCGCCAATGGCGATCCCGGCAACGACATGCCAGCCGTGATGATGTGCCTGAACGCGTCGTACCAGGTCAGCGGCAAGGGCGGCGATCGCCGCATCGCGGCGCGAGACTTTTACCAGGGTGCTTATTTCACGGCGTTGGAAGCTGGCGACGTGCTCACCGGTATTCGCATTCCGGTGCCGCCCGCCGGACACGGCTCCGCTTACGAAAAGCTCAAGCGCAAGATCGGCGACTATGCGACGGCTGCTGCCGCGGTGGTGCTGACCATGGTGGGCGGCAAGGTCGGTACTTGTTCGATCGGCCTTACCAATGTAGCTGAAACGCCGCTGTGGGCCGAGGAGGCCGCGAAAATCCTGATCGGGTCGGCGCTTGACGGCGCCACGCTGAAAAAAGCGGTGGCCGCTGCCGAAGC
>DATNNI010000571.1:0-2526 GCA_035601915.1 Xanthobacteraceae bacterium | reverse complement strand
AATTTCCGTCCCTCACGCGCCGCTCCGCAAATCGTGGCCCCGGACGGATCGATATACACGGTCGTGACGACGCCGCGCCGCCCGAGCATCTTCGGCGCGCTCAGCTTGCCCGCCATATCGCTGACCATTCTCGGCATTGCGCTCGTCGTCAGCGCGCTCACCAGTTGGTGGTTGGCGGAGCATCTCACCGCACCCATTCGCCGCATTCAGGCCGGCGCCCGGGCACTCGCTTCGGAAAATCTCGATGTGCGGGTGAGCGCGGGACTGGAGGGCCGCAAGGATGAGCTCGCGGTTCTGGCGCGCGATTTCGATGCCATGGCGGATCAGCTGCGGGCGAATCGCAGCGCAACGACACAACTTTTGCGCGATATATCTCACGAGCTGCGCTCGCCCTTGGCCAGAATGCGGGTCGCGCTGGGTCTGGCGCGCCAACCCCCGACGGACTTAACGCGGCAATTGGACCGGTTGGAGCGTGAGATCGAACGCCTCGATGCGATGATCAGCCAGGTGCTGAAGCTCGCCAGGTTGCACGGCACCGATGCTCTGCTGGAGCGCGAGCGCTTCGAGCTCGATGATGTCATCGAGGAGGTTGTGCGCGATGCCAATTTCGAAGGCGCCGTGAAGAACTGCAAAATTGCCCTGCGCGGCGCGGCCAACAATGCGGTGCTCGGCAGCCGCGAGCTGCTGCGCAGCGCGATTGAGAACGTGCTGCGCAACGCGGTGCGCTACAGCCCGAACGACACGCCGGTGGAGATGCAAGTCGCGCGCGCGAGCAGCGGCCTGGAAATTGTCATCCGCGATCACGGGCCGGGCGTGCCGGCGGCGGACTTGGAGCGGATCTTTGAGCCGTTCTATCGAGTGGCCGAATCTCGCGACCGCGACAGCGGCGGTGAGGGCATCGGTCTCGCCATCACCTCTCAGGTCATGAAGGCTCACGGCGGCTCCGCCCGGGCCGCGAATGCGAACAGCGGCGGGTTGGAGGTACGACTTAGCTTGCCCGAGACCGCCATCGCTGTCTAAGCTGTTCGGCTATGAGCCTGTTTCAAGAAGCCTGCAAGTACATTCCGGGCGGCGTCAACTCGCCCGTTCGAGCCTTTCGGGGCGTCGGCGGCGAGCCGATCTTCTTCAAGAAAGCCAACGGCGCCTACGTGGTGGCGGCGGACGATCGCCGCTTCATCGACTTCGTCGGCTCCTGGGGTCCGATGATCTTGGGTCACGCGCATCCCCGGGTCATCGAAGCGGTACAGCAGGTCGCCGCGGACGGCTTGAGCTTCGGCGCGCCGACCGAATTGGAGACGCGGCTGGCGCGGCGGGTTGTCGAGCTCATGCCTTCCATCGAACTGGTGCGCTTCGTCAGTTCCGGCACCGAGGCGACCATGAGCGCGATTCGCCTGGCCCGCGGCTTTACCGGCCGCGATACCATCGTGAAGTTCGAAGGCTGCTATCACGGCCATTCTGATTCCCTGTTGATCAAAGCCGGCTCGGGCGCCTTGACGCTCGGCGTACCCACCTCGCCGGGCGTTCCGAAAGCCCTCGCCGCCCACACGGTGACGCTCAACTACAACGACGTCGATCAAGTGCAGCGCGTGCTCCGGCAGATCGGCGCGCAAGTCGCCTGCGTCATCGTCGAGCCGGTGGCCGGCAATATGAACTGCATCCCGCCGGCGCCGGATTTTCTGCAGACACTGCGGCACGAATGCGACCGCTCGGGTGCGCTGCTGATATTCGACGAAGTCATGACGGGATTTCGCGTCGCACTGGGCGGCGCGCAAGCACTGTATGGCGTGCGCCCGGATTTGACCACGCTCGGCAAGATCATCGGCGGCGGCATGCCGGTCGGCGCATTTGGCGGCCGCCGTGATGTCATGGAGCAGCTCGCGCCCTTGGGGCCGGTCTACCAAGCGGGAACCCTGTCCGGAAATCCGGTCGCAATGATCGCCGGCATCACCACCCTCGAGCTTCTCAGCGCACCCGGTTTTCATCAGCACTTGGGCGCGATGACGGACATATTGATGGAGCGATTGACGACGGCTGCGGCCGGCGCGGGGATTGCGCTCAGCACAAACCACGTCTGCGGCATGTTCGGATTCTTCTTCACGACCGAACGCCATGTCGATCGCTACGAGAAAGTCATGGCCTGCGATGTCGAGCGCTTCAAGCGATTTTTTCACGGCATGCTGAACGAGGGGGTGTATTTCGCGCCGTCCGCCTTCGAGGCCGGATTCCTGTCGGCCGCGCATTCGGCGGCGGACATTGAAGCAACCGCCGCCGCCGCCGCGCGCGTTTTCGCATCGATTACGCGCACGGAGCCTGTCTGAGCTTCCGCCGCGGCGGTCGCTAGTGCGCGCTTTTGCCTGGTTCATCGGCGCGATCCTGTTGGCGGGTTTGATCGGCGCGCTGCTTGCCTACCCCGCCTATGAACTGACGTCCACTTTCGCGAGTTGGGCATTTCATCGTGTCGCCAGCCGGGTTGCCATGCTGGTGCTGATCGCGGAGCTCGTGTGGCTGTGCCGGCGCTTGAATCTC
>DATNNI010000570.1:0-15208 GCA_035601915.1 Xanthobacteraceae bacterium | reverse complement strand
TCGATCACAAGATCGATATGCCCGGCCGCGAGCATGCAATAGGCGTAGCAATCACCGCCGTAACGCGACAACCGCACCGCCTGCTCCACGCGACCGAAGGCTTGGCGATCGTCATCGTTCATCAGCAACGGGCTGGTCGTTGCCAATATTGCTTCGCCGAGTTCTGCGCATGGCCGCGCCCGCAACGCGCGATCGCCGGCGGGGCCGCGATAATTCGCGGCACTGCCGTCCCCGTAGAAGTACTCATGGGTAAATGGCTGGTGCATCATGCCGTAAATCGGCTCGCTGCCCCGGGTCAAGGCGATCAGCGTGCCCCACGCGGGCATCCCGCAAATGAAGGATTTGGTGCCGTCGATCGGATCGAGCACCCAAACATATTCCGCATCCGCACGATCAGCGGGAAACTCCTCGCCGACAATTCCGTGCTCCGGAAACGTTCTTTTGATCAACGCCCGCATCGCGGTCTCGGCCGCACGATCGGCGGCCGTTACCGGATCGAAGCCGCCGGAAATGCTTTTATTCTCAACCCCCAGCGTGGTCCGAAAGAACGGCCGGAGCGCTTCGCCCGAAACGGCCGCAAGCTCGTCGACAAAGGCCGCGAAATCGATCGCCGTCATGGGGATCTCCGTTGGATCGAGTACCTGCCTGATGAGGCGGCCAAGACCGGCTGTTGCCAATGCGCAACGGTCGCCCCGAAACCGATGTGCCAAAGGCCATTGTTGACCGGGTTGCCTCTATTTTAAGCAAAACAGTTCGGATACGCGATCAGAGCAAGCCATTGATATGTTTATATTTTTCTCGCTTTCCTTCCTTTGGTCTGCGTCATCGCGGCAGCGTGGAGCTGCCCTGCACAATTTGCAGGAAAAGTCGGGGAAATTGCCGGTGGAATAGGTCAGCAGGGCTTGCGTTTTGTGCGGCGCGGTGTATGTTGTTGCAGTGCGGTAGCGAGAGGTTTCCTCGCGTTACCGCCGCCCTCCTTGGGCGTTTCCTCCCTAGACTTGGGCCGCTCGCCATGCGAGCGGCCCTTTTTCTTTTAGCGGGAACGCTTGACAGCTAGCTTATTCGGCGGCGGCCCGATAGGGCCGCAATTCTTCCAGCGGGATTTCAGCCAGCCGGTCGGCCAGGATTTCGAACTCGCTTGCCAGCCGAGCGAAGCTCGCCGCCCGCTGGTAGCGGCGTTCGTCCATATACAGTGAGCGGTTGATCTCCAGCTGGACGGCGTGCAAGCCGGCGGTGGGATTGCCGTAGTGTTCGGTAATGAAGCCGCCCGCGTAGGGCTTATTGCGGCTGACCACGTAGCCGAGTTGCCGCATGGTCGCTTCGATCGTCTCGGCGATGACGGGAACGCAGCTCGTGCCGTAGCGGTCTCCGAGGACCAGATCGGCGCGCGGGCGCTCATCCTTGGCGCCGGTCGCCGAAGGCATGGAATGACAGTCGACCAGGACGGCCGCGCCAAATTCCCGATGCAGACGCAGAAATACCCGACGGAGCGCGCGATGATAGGGCTTGTAGAGTTCGTCGATCCGCTGCAGAGCCTCAGCGACGGATATCCGCTGGTCATAGATCTCCTGCGCGTCGCCGACGACGCGCGCAACGGTGCCCAAGCCGCCAGCTACCCGCATCGAGCGGGTGTTCGCGAATGAGGGCAGGCGGCCGTCGAACATCCGCGGATCGAGTTCGTAGGGCTCGCGATTGACATCGACAAAGCAGCGCGGAAAATGCGCGCGCATCAACGGATGGCCCCGGCCGACGACGCCAAGGATCAGTTCGTCGACAAACGAATCCTCGGATCGTCGCAACGTCGCCAGATCGAGCCTGGAAGCTTGCAGGAAGTCCGGCGGGTAAATCCGTCCGCTGTGCGGGGAGTTAAACAACAGCGGGCCGCGATAGCGCGCGGGCTCAAGCACCTCAAACGGCGGCTCCACTTGATCTCGGTTTTCCGGCATGAGCGCAGCGCACTTTCGCCGTCCCACAAAGCTTGCGGCGACCTCGATCCCTAGCGTGCGATGGCGGTCATTGTCCAGAGCGAGGCGGATTTGTCGGCGTTTGCTTTCACCTCATGTTTACCTGGCATCCGGCTTATGGAATCTAAGGGGGCCGGCCGGCCGCCGGGGGTCTGAGTAAATGCCTAAAATCCTGCTTGCCGAAGACGACATGGACATGCGGCGGTTCCTGGTGAAAGCGCTGCAGAATGCCGGGTTCGAGGTCACCTCATACGACAACGGCTTGTCCGCCTATCAGCGTTTGCGCGAAGAACCGTACGAACTTTTGCTGACCGATATCGTCATGCCGGAAATGGACGGCATTGAGCTGGCGCGCCGCGCGGCCGAACTCGATCCCGATATTAAGATCATGTTCATCACCGGCTTTGCCGCGGTCGCGCTTAACTCTGATTCGAGCGCGCCCCGGCATGCCAAGGTGCTGTCGAAGCCGATTCACCTGCGCGAGCTCGTCAACGAAGTCCAAAAACTGTTGGCCGCCTGAGGCCGTGGCGCTGGCGCCGGCCGCAAATCGGTCAGGCCACCCGCCGCTTGTCGCGCGCGGTGTGCGGTCTATGAACGGCCTCCAGCCTTTCGACGCGGAAATTGCGTGCAATGCGATCGGCGCTCGCCGGACGACTTATAACCGCTACACGCCGCCCAACGTCGATGCGTCGCGCCACTAACAGCGGCCTGAACATCCGTGCCGGGTGACGCGCAACCGGCGCGTTGCCGGCTTTCAAATCGGCCGCCGCGATTTCTGCCCGGCGAGCCTGCTGTTCTCGTTCGGCATCCTGCGCCTCGCGCAACTGCGCCTGCTCAAGCTCGGCGAACACCGGCAAGCCGCGGCATGGCAGAAGCCGGACAAAGGCGAGTTGCGAATCATTTAGCGGCGACTTGCGCCATGCCTCGGGGGAACGTCCGGTGACGCGCATGACGTAGACTTGCGTCTCGCGTGGCAATGTACGCCCATGCTCTAGCCATTCAGAGACGCGATGTGCGCCTGCATTATAGGCGGCGGCGGCAAAGCCAAGGTTGCCGAATTGCTCGTGCAAACCGTGGAGGAATTTGGCGGAGGCCGGGATCGCTTCATGAGAGTCGAATGGATTGCCTAAGCCGACTTCCATGGCGACTTCCGGCATGAATTGCGCGATGCCGAGTGCACCGGCCGAACTTACGGCGTCGTGCTGGAAACGGCTTTCCTGCCAGATCAAGTTGGCAAAGAACGTCACCGGCAAATCGTTGCGCAAAGCTGAGGCCAGCAGCGCTTTGCACAAAGTGTCGATTGAATCGGGTGGCAGTTGATCGGCGCTGACGTCGGTGGCGGCGGGCGGAGGCGGTTGGGGGAGGCCGGCTGTTTCTTCGCCTTGACGGTGCGGCGCGTCGGCCGCCGCTTGCGGCAAAGCCAGAACCAATTGGCCGGGGGTCGCGCCGCCCGCGGTATGCGGGTTGAGGCTCAAATCGGACATTGCCAAGCGGTCGCCTTTAACGCCAAGCTGATCTTGATATTTGACCTCCGGAACTGCTCCCTCGAGACTCACTACCAAGAACGCCAGCGTAAGAATCGCTCGCATCTCCGCTCCATGCGATATCGTGCTGCGGCCGTATCCGAAGACACGCCGGGCAACGATGTGGATGAGAGAAGTCCCCTCGACTGGTGCCTCTGATGCCGAGGTAACCGGGCGTTTCTTTGGTAATAATGAGTTTTCGCGAAGGCTCTTCGCGGCGATTGCCAAGCCGAATTACGGCGTTACTTTGGAATTGAAACTCACGCGCGCTCTCAGTTAAAACTCATCCCGGGCCCGCGAACAAACCGACACTTGCGATTTCTCGGCAAAGCCCTGTGGTAAGTTGCGCAAACGAGCTCGGCCGCGTGCGATGTTGATTGTGGTATTTTTTCACGAGTGATCATGCATCCGCGTCGCATATTGTTTTTGCTGGCGAGCGATTGGTACTTTTACTGGCACCGATTGGCCGTTGCGGAGCGCATTGCTGCTCGCGGTTACGACGTTCAGGTGGCCGCACCCGACGGGCGGTTTCGCGCCGCTATTGAAGCGGCGGGATTGCGCTTCCATCCGATTCGAATGGATCGCCAGGGGCTCAATCCGTTCAATGATCTCGCGACCATGAAAAACGTGGTCGATCTCTATCGGGCCTTAAAGCCCGATCTGGTGCATCACGTCGCCGTTAAGCCGATTATTTACGGCTCGATTGCGGCCAAGATCACCAAGGTTCCCGTCATCATCAATGCGATGCCCGGTCTCGGATATGTATTCGTTTCGCAGCAGCTGACAGCGCGCCTGATCCGGCCGGGAATTGCAGCGGCCTTTCGGCTTTTGGTGAATGCGCGCAACAGTAAGGTGATTGTCGAAAACCACGACGACATGGCCAGGTGGATCGCGTGGCGCGTAATACAGCCGGATCGAATCGTGGTTACGCCCGGCTGCGGCGTTGACGTCGAAAGCTTTCGTCCAGCCCCGGAGCCGCCCGCTCCGCCTCTCGTGATTCTGCCCGCGCGGCTCTTGTTTTACAAAGGCGTGGAAGAGTTTGTAGAAGCGGCTCGCATGCTTAAAGCACGCGATATTCAGGCGCGATTTGCCCTGGTAGGCGAGGGCGATACCGGGAATCCGGCGTGCGTGCCGTCCGATCTGTTGCGGCAATGGCAGAAGGAAGGCGTGGTCGAATTGTTCGGTTGGCACGACGACATCGCGCAAGTGCTGGCGCAGTGTCATGTCGTTTGTTTGCCATCCCACGGCGGCGAAGGGATTCCGCGATCGCTGCTTGAGGCGGCGGCAAGCGGCAAACCGATCGTCACGACCGACGTCTCCGGCTGCCGAGACGCAGTGCGCGACGGCGAGAATGGGTTCCTGGTACCGCCGCGACAAGCCGCGCCGCTTGCCGACGCCATCGAGCGCTTAGTGCGCGATGCCGATTTGCGCCGCGTCATGGGCGAACGCGGGCGCGAGCGCGCGCTCGGGGAGTTTTCGGTAGATATCGTGGCTGAACAGACCTTGGAGGTCTATGAGGAGCTTTTCGCCTCAAGCGTGACGAAGAAGTCGCGGCCGTTGGATTCAATCAAGAACGACGCTCCGGTCGGCGACAGCAGACTTTGAATTTCGTCCTCGCGGTAAAGAAACAGATCGCAGCGATTGCGGTAGCGCATCTTTCTTTGCCAGGCGAGGAATCCGCCTGCTTTCGGAAAGCTAAAAAACGCACGCCGACGTGTGATTTGCAGAACACGTTCAATCACCACCCGCGGGTCGCGGATATAATCCATGAACCCCATTACGATCGCGTAATCGAACTTTTCGGGAACCGGATAGGTGAGAAAATCGTCGAGCGCGAACCTACAGCGATCGGCAACGCCGCATGAGGCCGCGCGCTCGCGCGCGATCTTCAGCATCCCGGGCGCGAAATCCAGCCCTATGACTTTCGCCGCTCCGGCGCGCGCCAACGCAATGCTGTAGTGGCCTGGTCCGCAGCCAATATCGATGACAGAGCGCCCTTGGATCGGCTGGCAACCGGCCAAGGTCTTTTCGTACCGCACGACCATCGCCCGGCGGAACAATCTGTTGGCGACCCGCTCCAACGCGCGATTGTCGTTTCCGTAAATGGAATCGAAGTCGGCGGCGTAGTCATCGAAGAAATGTGAGGTGCGGTCGTTCATTCAAGCGGCCACTTGCGCCATGTATCTGTCAAAGGACGACACGTTAAAGTCACGCAGAATCTGACGAATTTTTGGACGCGTGGAGCGAAGGTTGACGTAGCAGGTGAATTTCCTGCGCAAACTGAGGGGCATTCGCGGGTGGTCGGGATCGATCTCGCGTGGATGCACGTAAAAGACAACGGGCCGCCCTTCATTTAGCGCGGTATAGCCCATGGCGCGAATGACGCGGTACGGAAAAAGCCGTAAATATCCGCCGCCGAAAAAGCACATCGGCCTGCCGAGCACTCGCACCGCGGTAATCGGAAATTCCGTAAGCGCGCCCGCCGGCGTTTCCAGGCGGTGGGGTGCAAGACGGTCGGTGGCAAGGCCGCCGGTTTGATGAGGCGCGGGGAAGACCGAGGAGTCGTAGCGATATCCCGCCTCGACGAGTTTCTCGAAGAACCATGGCGTTTGCCTGGTGACGGAGAATGCCGGCGCGCGAAAGCCGCGAACGGCTTGGCCGGACACATCCTCAAGCAATTTTCGCGTCGCCAGAACATCCTGGTAAAATTCGTCGGCCGACATTTCGTAGACCAGCCGATGGAAGTAGCTGTGCGAGGCGATTTCGTGACCCGCGGCGGCCGCCTCGCGAATCAGATGGGGAAACCGCTTGGCGAAATAGCCGACGACGAAGCACGTCGCCGTCCCCCCGGCCGCGGCCAAAAGTTCAAGCAAGGTGTGCAAGTTCCGCTCAATCCGGCTTTCGAGCCGATCCCATTCCGAAGGCGGCGGCTCAAAGCCTGTTCCGGAAAGATTGAACCAATCCTCGACGTCTATTGAAAAAATGCTCTGCGGTAAGGACATCCGCTCAGCCGTTTGCGAGCCAGCTATCGTGGCGACTTAGCCAGCCATATCCCAGAATGTCGCCGCGAATCCTAGAAACTTGCGCCAAGGCGGCGAAAGGCAGATATTAGTTGCGTTCGAGACCAATATCCGCGAGGTCTGTTCGCGGGTCGTCCTCGGGAGGTCCCATGACCCAAGTCACGAAGCAAAAGGCGAAGGTCCGCAATGCGGAGCGGGGCGTAGCGCGCAATGAGAGCCCTTTGGGGTACCAGGCCGGGTTCGGCAATCACTTTCTTTCCGAGGCGGTTGCCGGCGCACTTCCCGTTGGACGCAACTCGCCGCAGCGTCCGCCGCTTGGTCTCTACGCCGAGCAGATTTCGGGGACTTCGTTCACAATGGCGCGGGCGGAAAACCGCCGCACCTGGACCTACCGCATTCAGCCTTCGGTCGTGCATCGTCCCTATGGACGCATCGACAACGGTCTGATCCGCAGCGCGCCGTTCAACGAAGCTGAGGCGACACCGACGCAACTGCGCTGGTCGCCGTTCCCGATCCCGCGAAAGCCGACCGACTTCGTCGAAGGCATTGTTACGCTCGGCGGCAACGGCGATGTCGCGACCCAGATCGGCATGGCGGTGCACTTTTATGCCGCCAACCGATCCATGCACGATCGCTGCTTCTACAACGCCGACGGCGAAATGCTTATTGTGCCGCAGCAAGGACGTGCCCGCTTCTTCACCGAGCTCGGCGTCATCGAGGCAGCGTGCGGCGAAATCGTCATCATCCCGCGCGGGCTGCGGTTCCGCGTTGAACTGCCGGATGGTCCGTCACGCGGATATATTTGCGAGAATTACGGGGCGATGCTGCGCTTGCCTGAACTGGGCCCGCTCGGCGCCAATGGGCTAGCCAATTCGCGGGACTTCCTTGCGCCGGTCGCCGCCTACGAAAATACCAGCGCGCCGGTCAGCATGGTGGCGAAGTTCCAGGGCAATCTGTGGGCGGCGGAGATGGACCACTCTCCGCTGAACGTCGTCGCCTGGCACGGCAATTTCGCGCCGTACAAATACGAGCTTGCCCGCTTTAATGTCATGGGCACCGTAAGCTTCGATCATCCCGATCCTTCGATATTTTCCGTGCTGACCGCGCCATCCGACCTCCCGGGCGCGGCCAACATCGATTTCGTGATCTTTCCGCCGCGCTGGCTCGTCGGCGAGGATACGTTCCGGCCGCCGTGGTATCACCGCAACGTCATGACCGAGTTCATGGGCCTGTTGGAGGGTGCCTACGATGCCAAGGCGGAAGGCTTTTTGCCCGGCGGCGCAAGCTTGCATAATTGCATGACGGCTCACGGCCCGGATGCGGAAACTTGGGAGCGTGCCAGCGGGGCGGAGCTAAGGCCGCATAAAGTCGAAGATACCATGGCCTTTATGTTCGAAAGCCGTTTTGCGATGCGGCTTACGCGTTACGCCATGGAATCTTCCGAACTCCAGCACGACTATTTCGAAGGATGGCAGGGGCTGGACAAGCATTTTCACGGCCGCTAGCCGCTTGCCCTCGCCGTCGTTGCAGTCATAACGCCCGTCCTGCGGATCCGCCACGACGCGCCACCGTGCCCGCCCGCTGGGGCGCCGGGGTGGCGCCCCGACGCAAAGACCGCTATGGAAACGCACGGGGAAAATTCCGCCGGCCTGTCCAGATGCTCAGCAAGTACCTTAACGTGCGCAGGCTTCTGATCATCGCGCATGATCTGATCGCGACGGCTGCGGCGGTACTGGCAAGTTTTTACCTGCGTTTCGAATCCGCCGGTCTTGCCGAGCGCGAGCATACCCTGCTCACGTTTCTGCCTGCATTCGTCGTCTATGCCGGCATCGTCTATTTCTTCTTTCATCTCTATGAGTCGAAATGGCGCTTCGCGTCGCTCCCTGACTTAATGAACATTCTCCGCGCCTCGACCGTGTTGGCGGTGTCGCTCGTGGCGCTCGATTACGTGCTGATATCGCCGAATGTGCTCGGCCAGTTCTTCTTCGGCAAAACCACCATTCTACTCTATTGGCTTTTGCAGATGGCGTTCCTGGGCGGATCGCGGATCGCTTATCGTTACTTCCGTTACACGCGCGCCCGGCATCACGCGCGCTCGCCGGAATCCAACCCCACGCTCGTGCTTGGTCGCGCCGCCGATGCCGAAGTGCTGCTGCGCGCCATTGAGAGCGGCGCGGTGAAAAAGACCTGGCCGGTCGGCATATTGTCGCCATCGCCCGCCGATCGCGGCCAGACCATCCGCGGCATTTCGGTCCTCGGCGATTTCGACGCTCTCGACCTCGTCGTTCACCAGTTGGCCCAGCGCAACACGATTGTGGCGCGGGTGATCTTCACGCCGTCGGCGTTCGAGCCCGATGCCAGGCCGGAGGCAACGATAATGCATGCGCGCCGGCTCGGCCTCACCGTCAGCCGGCTGCCTTCGCTCGACGACGGCGGCGAGTTGCCGCGTCTTGCGCCAGTAAACGTCGAGGATTTGCTGTTGCGGCCGACGGTGAAGATCGACTACGCGCGGCTGGAGACCTTCCTCAAGGGCCGCTCGATAGTCGTCACCGGCGGCGGCGGCTCGATCGGCGCCGAAATATGCGACCGCGTCGTCACCTTTGGCGCGGCGCGGCTGTTGATTGTCGAAAATTCCGAGCCGGCATTGCACGCCGTGCTGGAAGCTCTGGCAACGAAACAATCACGGCCGAAGATCGAAGGGCGGATCGCCGACGTCCGGGACCGGGCGCGAATGTTCCGCCTGATGTCCAACTTCAAGCCTGACATCGTCTTCCACGCCGCGGCGCTCAAGCAGGTACCGTTGCTCGAGCAGGACTGGGAAGAGGGCATCAAGACCAACGTCTTCGGCTCGGTCAATGTCGCCGACGCCGCGGCGGCCGCCGGTGCGGCCGCCATGGTGATGATCTCGACCGACAAAGCGATCGAGCCGGTCTCCGTGCTGGGCGCCACCAAGCGCTTCGCCGAAATGTATTGTCAGGCGCTCGACGCCGATTTGGCCCGGCGCGCGCAGGCCGTGCGGTCCTCGATGCGGTTGATCGCGGTGCGCTTTGGTAACGTGCTCGCCTCGAATGGTTCGGTTGTTCCGAAGTTCAAGGCGCAGATCGATGCCGGGGGCCCGGTGACCGTGACCCATCCCGATGTGGTGCGGTATTTCATGACCATTCGCGAGGCTTGCGATCTGGTCATGACCGCGGCGAGCCACGCGCTTGGCCCGGAGCGGTTGGACGTTTCCGTCTACGTGCTCAACATGGGCCAGCCGGTGAAAATCGTCGATCTCGCCGAGCAGATGATCAGGCTTGCCGGGCTCGAACCGGGGCGGGATATCGACATCGTTTTCACCGGGCTGCGGCCCGGCGAGCGAATGCAAGAGCTTCTGTTTGCGGCCGGTGAGCCGACCGTGGAAATCGGTTTTGTCGGTGTCGTCGCCGCCCGCCCGGCGCAGCCGTCGATCGATTCGATGCGTGGCTGGCTTGCCATGCTCGATCAAGGCCTGGCACGCGAAGAGCGCCAATCGATCTATCGCGTGCTGCGCGACGCCGTGCCCGATTTCACGGGTGTTGCGGCCTAAAGCCTCTCGCCATCTCGACGCCTTGGTCTGTACAAGGCTTCGCCGCATTGACCCATCCGGAATTTACCAGACTTGTTGGTTAACCGCGCCCGGCCGTTCGGTTGCGCTAGGACTCGTACGGCTCAAAGAGTCATGCGGGATTCGTAAGCGTGTCATACACGTCGCCTATGCCGCTCATGTGGTCACCGCGTGCCCTCTTTGCCTTTGAGCTTTGAACGGAGGCCTTGGTGCGCGTCACCATGATCGGTGCTGGATATGTCGGTCTTGTGTCGGGCGCCTGCCTGGCCGACTTCGGCCATCATGTAACCTGCATCGACCGCGATGCGCGCCGCATAGCCGCACTCAAGCGCGGCGTGATTCCGATTTTCGAGCCGGGGCTCTCGGAGCTGGTCGGCAATAATGTCCGCCAAGGCCGGCTCGAATTTGACGTCGAACTCCGGGCAGTCGCGGAGGCGGAGGCCATTTTTATCGCGGTAGGGACGCCGTCGCGGCGCGGCGACGGTCATGCCGACCTGACTTTCGTCTATGAAGCGGTGCGCGACATTGCGCCGCTGCTCACGCCGGGCGCGGTCGTAATCACCAAATCGACGGTGCCGGTCGGTACCGGTGACGAAATCGAGCGCATTCTGCGCGAGCAGCGACCGCTGCTGCCGGTGCAAGTGGTATCGAATCCGGAATTTCTGCGCGAGGGCGCGGCCATTCGCGATTTCAAGCATCCCGACCGCATTGTCGTGGGAGCCGAAGACGCGCAAGCGCGCGCGGTGCTCGCTGAAATATACCGCCCGCTCTATCTCAACGCCGCGCCGATTCTCTATGTCGGCCGGCGAACGGCTGAATTGATCAAATACGCTTCCAATGCCTTTCTCGCCACGAAAATCACCTTCATCAATGAAATGGCCGATCTGTGTGAGCGCGTTGGCGCTGACGTACAGGAAGTGGCGCGAGGCATGGGCCTTGATAATCGCATAGGCGCGAAATTCCTTCATGCCGGTCCGGGCTTCGGCGGTTCGTGCTTTCCCAAAGATGCAACCGCGTTGCTTAAAACCGCCCACGATCACGGCGCGCAATTGCGCATTGTCGAAACCGTCACCGCCGTCAACGAGCAGCGCAAGCGCGCAATGGCGCGCAAAGTCGCCGCGGCGCTGGAAGGTTCAGTTCGTGGGACGACTATTGCGGTGCTAGGCCTCACGTTTAAGCCAAACACCGACGATACCCGCGATTCGCCGGCCGTGCCGTTGATCACCGCGCTGACGGACATGGGCGCGCGAGTGCGCTGCTACGATCCGGCTGGCATGGAGCAAGCCAAGCTGCAATTGCCCGAGGTGACCTATTGCGATAGCGCCTACAGCGCGGCCGAAGACGCCGATGCCGTGGTGATCGCCACAGAATGGGAGCAATTCCGCGCTCTGGACCTCAAGCAGCTTCGGCGCATCATGGCGCAACCGGTCATCGTTGACTTGCGGAACATCTATCGGTCCGAAGACATGAGGCGCGCAAAGTTCCGCTATGTCGGGGTTGGAAGCGCCGAAATGACCGCCGGAAAACGCGGCCGAGATCTTCGCCCGCGGCGGCCGCCGACCGTCCACGATCGGTTGGAATCGACCGACCGCACTGTCGAACCGGTCACGTAAGCTCATTCCTGCCGTTAGGCGGCCTCGCCACGGCCGCGCGCCGCCGGTTTGCCGCGCGCAAAGGCGAACAGAAGAACGGCGACCGCCCCAGAGCCGGCCAGCAAGGCAAGCGTTTGACTAAGTACTGCCGGCACGAAGACGGTAGCGCTGGCCAATGCGCACAGGAAAAGATTTAACAGAAAGACCCGCGCAACGATTTCGCGCACCGAGAAACCGCGTTCAGTGGCGAGCTGATAAAAATGCGTGCGGTGCGCTTGCCAGACGCGTTCGCTGCGGATCAGCCGGCGCAACAGCGTAACGGTGGCGTCGGCGAGATAATAAAGCGGCATCAGGATAGCGGCGGCCAAATGGCCGTTCGCGGCAAGCAAAACCAGCAGCCAGCCGAGAATCAAACCGATCGGCAGGCTGCCGACATCGCCGAGAAAAACTCTGGCGATCGGGCGATTGAAAAACGCAAATCCAAGGACGGCGCCGCCGAGCGCCAGCGCCAAGAAAGCGCCGTAGGCAGGCAGCGCGTGTGCGGCACCGAGTAGCGCGAAGGTGGCGGTCAGAGGGATAACCTCCGCTGCGGTCATCCAGTCAATCCCGTCCATGAAGTTGACCAGATTGACGAACCAGAGACCCCCGAGCAGCAAAATCAGGCGCTCCAGGCTCCACGGCACAACGGGGACGATGCGCAGCTCCTTCGGCAAGCTATAGATGACGGCGGCGACGATAACGGCCTGCAAGAGCAAACGCGGCACAATCGGCAGCGGGCGGATATCGTCGATCGCGCCGACACCAGCCATCGCCAGCGCGGCGGTGACGATAATCGTCAGCGGCAGCGTGGCTCCCGTCGGGAAGGCATGGACGCCTGCCCCGATCGCGGTTGCCGCGACCACAGCGGCAATCACGGCTATGCCGGCGCCCTGGGGAGTAGGTGTGAGGTGGGAGGATCGCGCGTTGGGTTTTGCCAGCGCATAGCGCTTAAGGATGGGGTATAGGAGCAAGATCGTGGCTGAGCTCGCGAGCGCGGTAAGCACAGCAGTAAGCAGGCCGGCGATCGCGGACGACATCTAAATCCCATCGTGCAGCGTGCCACGGGGCTGCAAGCGCAATGCGGCTTCGGGTGACGCCACAATGGGCGATCTATCTCACGAGGCAGCCGTCAGTCCAAGTGTGCCGAAGCGGGTAGGGCGGGCGCGCGGCTTAAGCGCTTACCATTGGGAAGCCGGACCAGGGACGGAATCTTCTAATCCCGCCCGTACTGGTCGGTGACGCGCACAATGTCGTCTTCGGCCAGGTAACTACCGACCTGGACCTCGACCAGCTCAAGCGGAATCTTTCCAGGATTGCCGAGCCGATGCAGGCTGCCAATCGGAATGTAGACTGACTCATTCTCGTGCACGGTGCGCGTTTCCGTCCCGACGACGATTTCCGCCGTGCCACGGACCACCACCCAATGCTCGGCGCGGTGAAAGTGCTTCTGCAAGGAAAGCGTGGCGTTCGGCTTCACCACAATGCGTTTGACCTGGTAGCGCGCGCCGATGTCGATACCCTGGTAGTAGCCCCACGGTCGATACACCCGTAAATGCTGATCAGCCTGCGGCCGGTTCTGCGCCTTGAGTTGCTCGACCACGGCCTTGACCTCTTCCGCTCTGTCGCGCGAAGTGACCAATACGGCGTCTGACGTCGCCACCACGACAACGTTGTCGAGGCCGACGACGGCGGTGACGATGTTGTCGTCCGAACGCGCCAGGCTGTTGCGGGTATTTCGGAAAACCACCGGTCCGACTGCGACATTGCCTTCACGATCGTGCGGCAGCACGTCCCAGACTGAATTCCAGCTGCCGACATCGGACCAGCCGAGATCGACGGGAACGACGGCGGCGCGCGCGGTCCGCTCCATCACGGCGTAATCGATCGACTTCTTCGGCGCCCGCGTGAACGGTTCGGCCGGCAAGCGCAGGAAGTCGAGATCGTTCTTTATCCCGTCGACCGCCGATTTTGCCGCTGCCGCGATGTCAGGTTCGAAGCGCGCGACTTCGTCGAGCATCACATCGGCGCGAAACAGGAAATTGCCGCTGTTCCAGAGAAAATGCTCGGCAATGTAGGCGCCGGCCGTTTGCGCATCCGGTTTTTCGACGAAAGCGTCAATGGCGAGCGCCGCGCCGCCGTCGAGCTTCGCGCCTGGACGAATGTAGCCGTAGCTGGTCGCCGGGTAGGTCGGCGTGATGCCGAAGGTTACAATCAAGCCGGCCGCGGCGGCCTTTGCCGCTTCCCGGCAGGCGTTTTCCAGAGCCTCGGCGTTGCGCACCACATGATCGGCGGCAAGGACGAGGACGCATGCTTGTGGCCGCCGCTTGCCCGCCAACTCCGCGGCGACAGCGACCGCCATAGCGGAATCGCGCCGCGACGGCTCCAAAACAATGTCGGCTTCGACATCGCACTGGCGCAACTGCTCGGCCGCGATGAAACGAAAATCGGAATGGGTGATGACGATCGGCCGATCAAATAAATCCGTGTTGGCGATGCGGCCCAGCACTTGTTGAAACGTCGAGCGTTCGTCGATCAGCGGCACGAACTGCTTGGGCATGCTTTCACGGGAGACCGGCCACAAGCGCGTGCCGGCGCCGCCGCACATAATCACCGGTATAAGGAGTTCTCCGCTCATTCTATTCGCCTTATCTGGAAAGAATCACGAACGCGCCGAAAACGAGGCGGCGAGGTTACGTTCTCGTAATGAGCAACCTAAAATGCGTCATACCCTCCCGCGTCCCAATGAGCTATATGATGGTGTCTCGAAGGGGGGACTTATAAGGAACGGGCACCTCTCTTGCACGTACTTCACGCCTATAAGGTTTTTCCGCCGGACGTTACCGGGGGAATTCCCGAAGCCATTGCCTACATCGCTCAAGGGATGTCATCACGCCATCAAAGCTCGCTTTTGGTGGCGCGCAATCGCGGCCTGGGGCGACGCTTTAACTTCGAGGGCATGCCGGTAGAAGCGGTAACCTCATTCGGGACGGCGATGTCCTCGCCGCTCGCGCCCAGCTTCCCGGTGATTCTGGCGAAACGCGCGCGGCAAGCGGCACTTGTCGCGCTTCATCATCCCTTTCCGCTCAACGACATTGGCGTGGCGATGAGCCTGCCAGAACGCACCGCGCTGGTTGTTCATTGGCATACAACGGTTGTCGGCAAGCGGCCCTTTGCCGCCCTTCTGGCGCCGATAGTGCGGCACACTTTGGCACGCGCCCAGCGCATTATCGTTTCCAACCCCGTGCTTATCGAGAATACGTCGTTGCTTATGCGCTATGCCGAGAAATGTAGGGTCATTCCTTTCGGCGTACACGTTGAATACTGGAATGAGCTTGATGATAGCCAGCAGCGGAAAGCGGAAATGCTCCGCGGGCGCTATCCCCGGCTGGTACTGGCGACCGGCCGCCTTGTTCCCTACAAAGGCTTCCACGTCCTGATCGAAGCGCTGCGCCACGTGAACGCGACCGTCATTGTGGTGGGCGAG
>DATNNI010000569.1:0-2556 GCA_035601915.1 Xanthobacteraceae bacterium | reverse complement strand
GGCACCGGCGGACATGATCTTTCCGTGAAAGTCGGCGGCATCAGCATGCTGCAGGGATTGTCTGCTCTTGCGGCCGACGCCGCCACCAAGGCGATCGTTCTGATCTCAAAGCCGCCAGCGGAAGAAATCGCCGAGCTTGTGCTGGCAAAGGCGCAGACCTGCGGCAAACCGGTCATCGTCAACTTCCTCGGCGCCGATCCGGCATTGATCACGGCGCCGGGACTGACACCGGTCAAGACTTTGGAGGATGCGGCGATCGCGGCCGCGCGGCTTGCGATAGGCGGAGAACCCGATCTCGCGGGCTTTTCTGCGGGCGCAATCGATCCACCGGCATTCGCGCGCGAGCAGCGTTATGTGCGCGGCCTCTTTAGCGGCGGCACGCTTTGCTACGAGGCGACGATGCTGTTGTCCGAGGTTTTCCCGGACGTGTACTCGAACACGCCGGTCGGCGCCGGGCGTTCGCTCGACGACGTTTGGAAGAGCCGCGCCCACACCCTCATTGATCTCGGCGACGACGTGTTCACCCGCGGCCGGCCGCACCCCATGATCGATCATCGGCTCCGCAACGAGCGGATTGCGATCGAGGCGCGGGATCCGCAGACCGCGATTATCCTGCTCGATGTGGTGCTCGGCTACGGCTCGCATCCCGATCCGGCAAGCGTGATCGCCCCGGTGATCAAAGACGCGATCGCCCAAGCCAATGCGGACGGCAGGAAGCTCATGGTGATCGGCTCGGTTTGCGGAACCGCGGCCGATCCGCAGAACCTAGCGGCGCAAGAGTCGCGGTTGCGCGGAGCCGGCATGCGGCTCGCCGGCAGCAACGCCGCAGCCGTCAGGCTAGCGGCCAACATTCTCGCCAAGGTGGAAGAACGCTGACCATGCGGCTTTTCCAAGAAGAGCTTGCCGTTCTCAACGTCGGCCTTGGCTCATTCGCCGACGAGATCGTCCAAGCCGGCGGCAAGGCCGCGCAAATTACTTGGGCGCCCCCGGCCGGCGGCGATCCGGCAGTCGGCAAGGCGCTGGCCCGCCTCGTCAACCACAAAGACATCGAAGCGGCGAACCAAAAAGCGTTTGCCGCTTATCTCGGCGCCGATCCGACGCTTGTCGGAATTGCGCTCGCCCGCGAAGCCATCGTCGGCATGAACGAGCGGCGAATTTTGCATTCCGGGCCGCCGATTGCGTGGGAGCAAATGTGCGGCCCGATGCAAGGCGCCATCATCGGCGCCGTCATCTTCGAGGGCTGGGCCAAGGATCACGCGGCGGCCCAACGGGTCGCGGCCGGCGGCGAGATTGCGTTTGCGCCCTGCCATCACCATGGCGCGGTCGGACCGATGGCCGGCATAATCAGTCCGTCCATGCCGGTGTGGGTGGTCCGCGATCCCGCGACCGGACGCCAGACATTCAGCAATCTCAATGAAGGCTTGGGGAAGGTGTTGCGGTTCGGCGCCAACGGGCCCGAGGTCATCGAGCGCCTGACATGGATGGCGACCAGCTTGTATCGCGTACTGCAAATGGCGCTCGCGGAGAGCGACGGCATCCAGATCAAGCCGCTGATCGCACAAGCGCTCAACATGGGCGACGAGGTGCATAACCGCAACGCCGCCGCGAGCATGATGCTGCTGCGGCGGCTGGTGCAGCAAATGCTCGCCTCTCGCGCCAGCCGCGATGACATAGCGTCCGCCATCGCCTTTATCGCCGGCAACGATCATTTCTTTCTCAATATCTCGATGGCGGCCTGCAAGCTGATGCTGGATGCGGCGCGCAACATCCCCGGCAGCAGCATGGTCACGGCGATGGCGCGCAACGGCGTCATGTTCGGCATTCAGGTGAGCGGCACCGGTGACCGCTGGTTTTCGTCACCGGCGCCGGTGGTCAACGGGCTTTACTTTCCCGGTTATTCGATTGCCGACGCCGCGCCGGATCTGGGCGACAGCGCCATTACCGAGACCGCCGGCTTGGGCGGATTCGCCATGGCGGCGGCGCCGGCGATCGTCAACTTCGTCGGCGGAACACCGGCCGACGCCATCGCCAACACCCGCGCCATGGGCCACATCACGCTCGGCAAAAACGGCGGCTTGCTGCTGCCGGCCATGAACTTTTCCGGCACGCCCGCGGGCATCGATATCCGCAAGGTCGTCGATACCGGAATTTTGCCGGTGATCAACACCGGCATCGCCCATCGCGAGGCCGGCATCGGTCAAATCGGCGCCGGCATCACGCGCGCGCCGCTCGAGTGTTTTTCTCAAGGCGTCACGGCGCTGGCATCGATGCTGCCCGGGCGGTAGCGCACCGGCGGAGGGGAGGACGAATCATGGGGTCGGACAGAAAGCTCGCCGTCGTCGCGGTCGGCGGGAACGCGCTTATCCGTGATCAGAATCATCAAACGATTCCCGATCAATACGAAGCGGCGCTGCTCACGGTTCAAGGCATCACCGACATGATCGAAGAAGGCTGGAACGTCATTGTCACCCACGGCAATGGCCCGCAGATGGGTTACATCCTGCGGCGGTCGGAACTCTCGATCCATGAGGTGTCACCGGTGCCGATGGACTATGC
>DATNNI010000568.1:0-2034 GCA_035601915.1 Xanthobacteraceae bacterium | reverse complement strand
GTCGATCATCCCGAGCGCCATGCCCTGGCCGACAAGCCACTCGTCCGGCGGCGGCGCCGGCAAGCCGCCGTCGTTGCCGATCGCGTCCCTGATCAGCGCAAGGCACTGATCGAGACCGTAACTGCCGTATTGCACGTCGTGTCCTTCGTCGGAACCGACGGAAATCATCGGATCGCCCGGACGCACCACGTTGCGCGCGCGGAATTCAACAGGGTCCAAGTCGAGTTTGCGCGCCAGTTCGTCCATAGCCGACTCGACGGCGAAATTTGTTTGCGGCAGGCCGTAGCCGCGAAACGCTCCGGCCGGCACGGTGTTGGTGTAAACCGCGTACCCATCGATTTTCTTGTTGTCGCACCGATAGACACCGAAGCATTCCCCGCAGGAGTGAAACAGCACCGCGGGACCATGATTGCCATACGCGCCGGTATTGGAGATCACGTGCATCTGCATGGCGGTGAGCCGCCCGTTACGGCTCGCTCCGACCTTGATGCGCACGCGCATGGGGTGCCGCGTGGTCGAACCGATAAACTGTTCCTCGCGGGTGAATTCGAGCTTGACGGGCCGGCCGGTCCTGAGCACCGCCAGCGCGACGATGTCTTCGACCAGCATTTCCTGCTTGGCGCCGAAGCCCCCGCCGATGCGTTCGCAAAACACGCGCACTTTGGCCCTGTCGAGGTCGAACAGCCCCGCGATGGCGCGCCGCGTCAGGAACGGTGTCTGCGAACTGGCGCGAAGAATGAGACGACCGGTTTCATCGAGCCAGCCGATGGCGCAATGAGTTTCCAGATGAGCGTGCTGAACGCGCTGGGTAACATAGGTGCCTTCATATACGACGTCGGCTTCGGCGAAGCCGCGCTCCGCATCGCCGACGTCGCCGTGGACTTCGCCGGCGATATTGCGTTGCGTATCCCGGATACGCGTTTCCGCTCCCTTGTCACCGTGGATCGCGGGCGCGCCAGGCCGCATAGCCTTTTCGGGATCGACGACCGCCGGCAAGACCTCGTAGTCGACGAAGATTTTGCGGCAACCGAGTTCAGCCTCCGCTTCGGAGTCGGCGACCACCGCGGCAACACGCTGGCCGACGAAACGCACGACCCGATCGAGCAACATTGTGTCGTCGGGATCGCCGGTTTCAAATTCATGCCGGGCGGTCGAATAAAGTTTCTGCGGCGCGTCCTCATAGGTAAAGACTGCGCGCACGCCAGGCATAGCCAACGCTGCTCGCTTGTCGATCGACCGAATGCGGGCATGCGCGTGCGGCGAGCGCAAAAGCTTCAGATGCAGCATTCCGGCCGGCGCGACATCGAGCGTGTAGCGCGCGGCGCCGCTGATTACTGCGGCGGCCGCGGGCGCCGCCACGCTGCGTCCGCATGCGCGGCCGGCTTCGGCCTCCTCCACAGCGCGCACCCCGCGGATTGCATTTTCGATCGTGCCGTAGCCGGTGCACCGGCAAATATTGCCCTTGAGCGCCCACGGCAGATCTTGCTTCTGCGCCTGATTAAGGCTGGCTGTCGTCATGATCATGCCGGGCGTACAGAAGCCACATTGAAAGCCCTGGGCTTGCAGAAAGGCCTGTTGCATCGGATGCAACTCGCCATCCTTGGCCAGCCCCTCGATGGTCGTGACTGCGCGTCGGTCGGCGCGGAAGGCCGGAAAAATGCAGGAATGGACCGGGTCGCCATCGATCCACACCGTGCACGCGCCGCAGTCGCCGGCGTCGCAGCCTTTCTTCACGCCGAAATAGCCGAGATCGCGCAGAAAGGTGCGGAGGCATTGGCCGGGCCGCGGCGCAGCCGAGCGCTCATCGCCGTTGATCAGAACCCTCATGTCGCGCTCGCACCGTTGCCGCCGAGCTCGATGCGGATGTCTTCGGCAAATCGCAGCGTCACTTGGCGCCGCCACGGCGGCGTTCCATGAACGTCGTTGTAGTAAAATTCGCGGGGAATCGCGGCTTCGAGCGCGTCACGGAGCGCTGTTGGTGACGGCATGCGGGCAAACGCCAGCCGGATGGGACGCGGCGTTGACGCCGTGACC
>DATNNI010000567.1:0-3503 GCA_035601915.1 Xanthobacteraceae bacterium | reverse complement strand
GCTCGCGTTTTTGGCGCCGTGGGTCTCGATTGCGCTCTACGTGGCGGTTGCAGTGCTCTGGCTCGTTCCCGACCGGCGCATCGAGAACTTGATTGATCGCGAATAATCGCGCCGCCGGCCTCAGATAAGGTCGACTTTTCCGGAGGCGAGCCGATAGACGCCGCCGACGACGCGCAGTGTCTTGCCGTTCACTGCGGCGTCGAGAATTGGCGATGACTTTTGCAGCTTGTCGACGTTGAGCTTGACGTTGCTGCTGATCGCGTTCGCCAGCATATCGCCGCCCTGATTCTTAACGGCTTCGACCGCGGGCCGAATCGCCGAAACAAGCTCCGGCAGATGCCCGGGGAGTGTGGTCCCGTCCTTGATCGATTTAATCGTCGCGTCGACAGCGCCGCAGGCATCGTGCCCCATCACCATGATGAGCGGCGTCTTTAGGACAGCAACGGCATATTCAAGGCTGGCAATAATGTCATCATTGGCGAAGTTGCCGGCGACCCGACAAACAAAGACGTCGCCGAGTGCGGTATCGAAGCAAAATTCGGCGGCGATCCGCGAGTCTGCGCAGCCGAGAACGGCGGCAAACGGATTCTGTCCTTTGGTCAACGCTTCGCGCTCGTGAGCAAAATTGTGGCGCTTGGTCAGGCCATCCACGTAACGCTTATTGCCGTTCATCAGCCGATCGAGGGCCGCGTCGGGCGAGAGCACATTTTGTGGCTTGGGGGGCGGGACCATCTTGCTATCTTTTGCCAGCGCCCCGCCGCTGAGCGCAAGAGCGGCCGCCGCGGCTGCGGCAAATTTCAGAACGTTTCGGCGCGCAAGCGGTGTGAATGCAAGAGGTGTTTTCTGGCAGTATTGGCACATGGTCGGCTCCCAGCCATTTTAACAATCAAGTCGGATTGCCTCGGCGATAGCCTTGCACATCGCCGGCTTGATGGCCGGTTAACGCCCCGCCGCAAACCGGCAGCATTGCCAAATCAAAGACGAGACGAATTGATCTCAATCATGCCGGCGGTCGGCTGTTTCAGCGCACCAGCACGTTACTGAACTGCCAGGGATCGTCGCGGTCGAGGCTTTCCGGGAACAGCCGGTCGCGACCGTCGATCGGGGTCCAATTTGTGTAGACGCCGACGACCGGTCCGAGATAGGGGCGCTGAATTTCGAGGCAGCGGCGGAAATCCATTTCGTCCGCCTCGACAATGCCGCGATCGGGATTTTCCAGCATCCAGACAATTCCGGCCAGCACTGCGGACGTGACCTGTAAGCCGGTCGCGTTCTGATACGGCGCAAGCTTTCGCGTCTCCTCGACGGAGAGCTGCGAGCCGTACCAGTAGGCGTTTTTGCCGTGGCCATAGAGAAGCACGCCGAGTTCGTCGATGCCGTCAACGATGTCATGCTCGTCAAGAATAACCCAGTCGGCTTGCGGCTCCCAGGCGGCTCCCGCCATTTCATAAAGCGACAGCACCGCGTCGTCGCAGGGGTGGTAGGCGTAGTGGCAGGTCGGCCGGTAGAGGACCTCGCCGTTTTCGCGCAGCGTGAAATAGTCGGCGATTGAGATCGACTCGTTATGGGTGATCATGAAGGCGTGTTGCGCCTTTGCGGTCGGCGTCCAGGAGCGCACCCGCGTTCCGGCGCCGGGCTGCGTGAGGTAAATGCCGGCGTCGCAGCCGAACTGGTGCCGGCGCGCATTCGCCGGCATGATTTTCTCATGCGTGCCCCAGCCGGCCTCGGCGGGCTGTAGACCCTCGGAACAGAAACCCTCGACCGACCAGGTATTGACGAAGACGCCGCGCGGCTTCGGATCGCGCGCACGCTGGGTGTCGCGCTCGGCGATATGGAGGCCTTTGACGCCGGCACGCTGCATTAGCCGGGCCCAGTCGTCGCGGCTCTTCGGCTCTTCGGCCGGCAAACCGACGGCGGCGGCCACATCAACCAGGGCCTGCTTGACAAACCACGACACCATGCCGGGATTGGCTCCGCAGCAGCTCACCGCGGTAATTCCGCCGGGACGCCGGCGGCGGAGCTCAAGGAGACGTTCGCGCAATGCGTAGTTCGAGCGTTCGGAGATCGACAGTTTCGTGTCGGTGTAAAGTCCGGGCCACGGCTCGATGACGGTGTCGATGTAAAAGGCGTCAATATCCTTGGCGAAATCCATGAGGTCGACTGAGCTGGTGTCGACCGAAAGGTTGACGATCATGCCGCGAACCGGCCCGGCTGTGAGCAGAGGCGTGAGCACCTCGCGATAGTTCTCTTTCGTGATCGCGGCGTGAATGAAGCGCAGCTTGCGATCGTCGAGCAGGCGGCGATCGTCATCGTCCGGCGCGATGACAACGAATTTCGCCCGGTCGAAGCCAATATGGCGCTCGATAAGCGGCAGCGTGCCTCTGCCGATCGAGCCGAAGCCGAGCATCACGATCGGGCCGTCAAAGCGCGCATGCAGCGGCCAAGCGGTCGCGGTTTTAGTCATCGAGTTCAAATTCGCCGTTAGCGTTCGATGCGAGAGAGACTATGCCGTGTGGCGATGCAAGAGTTTTTTGCATCGCCCGCCATTTTTCGTGCGCGACCGGAAATGATTAGGCGGGCGGCGCGTCTGTGACGTTGCCAGGCCGCGCGCGGCGCGTTGCGATAATCGCGATCGCGGTGCCAAGCGCACTCACGGCGAACACGGACGGATAGCCAAGCTTGCCGGCAAAGTATCCGTTGATCGGTCCGCCCAGACCGAAACCGACATCGAAGAACGCGACATAGGCGCCAAGCGCGGCGCCGCGGCTCGCGGGCGGGACGCGCTTGACCGCTTCAACGCCGAACGACGGGAAGACCAAAGCGTTACCGATGCCGGTAAGGATCGCGCCGGCGAAAGCCACTGCCGGCACCGGCGCCACCCACAACATCGCCAGGCCGCAGGCTTCGAGGAGTAACGACCAAGCGGCCACGCGGGCTCCACCGAAGCGGTCCGGCCAGTCGCCGAACGCCAGTCGTGTCACGATATAGGCCACGCCAAAGCTGGCGAGGACGAAGCCCGCGCCGGGCCAGCCTCTGTTCTGAAAGTCGAGAGCGGCGAACGCGCCGATGGCGCCGAAGCCGAGAGTGGCAAGCGCAAGACCCATTCCGGAGGGAAAGATTCGGCCGACCACTTTCAAGAATGCCAGACGCTCGCCGCCCTGCGGCGCCACCGGCGCAACGTAGACTGCCGCCGGCACTGTCAGGAGGGAGAAGACAATCATTGCGGCCGAAGCTGCGGCGAAGCCGCCGACGGCGCCCTGATACTTCATCAGCGCGATGCCCAGCGGGGCGCCGGCGGCGATGGCCGCATACATGCCAATGCCGACCCAGACCATCACCTTGCCGGTATGTTGCGGGCCGACGGTACCGATGGCCCAGGACAGCGAGCCGGTCATGATGAGGCTTTCAGCCACGCCGGAGATCACGCGGGCGGCGAGAAGGAGGGCGAGTGCGCCGGGCGCGCCCAGCGCCAGCACGGTCGAGACGAAATAGATGGCGCTCGC
>DATNNI010000566.1:0-8349 GCA_035601915.1 Xanthobacteraceae bacterium | reverse complement strand
GAGCCGATAGTCGGCAACGAAAACCGGCAGCCCGGCCGCGCGGGCAAGACGCGACGTGAGCGCGCGGTACGTGCGCGGCGCTCCTACGCAATAGCCGCCGCCGTGTAGATAGAGAATCGAAGCCGGCGCGGTCGTTGACGATGGGATATCGCTAGAGCGCCGCGGGCGCAGCCATTCACCTTTGACGCCGCCCGCACTTCCCGCTTCGAGCGTCGTTCCGCCGCTTGCGCGCGTGAGTCGGGCCAGTTGCGCCAGCCACCACCGCTGCCAAAAGATCGGCACTTTCGGCGAAAGCGCGGGCTTCACCATTGTCCGCAACGCCGCCCGGACAATCGCCGCCGTCAAACGCTCAGGCGTCAGCGGCGGCTCAAACTCCACCTCATCCGACCGCATAGTCGTCCCAGCGCGGCGCGCGGGTTTGCAGCCGAAATCCGAGCGAATAGCCCGGCCAGTTGGTGGTATTTTTCCGCGCCGTGGTGAGGTACCAGCTGTTGCAGCCTTTCGCCCAGACGGATTTTTTCAAGCGACGCTGGATCGCGGCGTTGAAGCTTTCCTGCACAATCTTCTTGACATCGAGCGCGCGAATTTCGCCGCGCCGCAAGCGTTTCAGGCACGCCATGACGTAGCCGATCTGGCCCTCGAGCATATAGATAATGGAATTGTGCGCGAGATTGGTGTTTGGGCCATAGAGCATGAACAAATTCGGGAAGCCGGCAACGTTTATGCCTAGATAAGCCTCGGCGCCGTCTTTCCAAGCCTGATGCAAATCCTGTCCGGCAATACCGGTGATCTTGATCGGCACCAGAAAATCGGTCGCGGAAAATCCGGTGGCGAAAATGATGACGTCAACGCTGCGTTCGGTGCCGGTTTCATCGACGATGCCGCGCGGCCGAATTTCGCGGATGCCATGGGTCACAAGTTCGACGTTGGCGCGGGCCATGGCCGGAAAGAAATCGTTCGATAGCAAGATGCGCTTGCAGCCAATGCTGTAATCCGGGATCAGGCGCTGCCGGAGTTTTGCATCGCCGACGCCGCGTTTGAGGTGACGAAAGAACGCGCCGCGTTTGACCCTGAGCGCGGCGCGCCAGGTAACAAACGCAACCGCCCTCGCCTCGTGTTGCAGATATATTCGCAGCCGGCTCAGTTTGAGCGTGGCCGGAAAATTCTTGAACAGTGAAAGCTCGAACCGCGAATAGAATTTGTCAGGCTTCGGCAGAACATAGGCGGCGGAACGCTGAAACAGGTAGAGCTTGCCGGCGAGCGGAGCAATCGACGGCACGATCTGGATAGCGCTCGCTCCGGTTCCGACGACGGCGACGTTCTTGCCGGACAAATCGCATCCCTCCGGCCAGTCGGCCGAATGAAACGCAGCGCCGGAAAAATCTTTCAAACCCGGCAATTGCGGAACGACGGGACGGCTGAGCTGGCCGGTCGCGGTAATCAGCGCCTGGGTTTCGAACACGCGGCCGTCAGCGGTGCGCACCGTCCAATGGGCTGTGTCTTCGTTCCAGCAAACCTCGCTCACCTCGGTGCGGAAAAGAATGTGCGGCGCCAGGCCGTACTTTTGCACGCAATGCCGCAGATATTTGAGTATCTCCGGCTGGCTGGCAAATTTCTGTGGCCAATTCGCGCGCGGCTCGAACGAAAAGGAATACAAATGCGACGGCACATCGCACGCCGCTCCCGGATAGCGATTGTGGCTCCAGACACCGCCGACCGAATCGGATTTGTCCAGAATGACGAAATCATCGGCGCCGGAGGTCTTGAGCTTGATCGCGAGGCCGAGGCCGCCGAAGCCTGCGCCGACGATCACAACCCGCGTCCGCGTCGGATTTACGCTCGGCATATCGCCCTCGCCGGCATTTCACCTGGCGCGCTGCGCCACGCTTTAAAGATTTCGGCGGCAATTGCACCGCGTATATAAAGAACCATCGGCGCATCCGCGGCTCTTGATCCACCGAAACGCAAGTGGTTCTATTAATAAGCTACATTATTGGCAAGCCGGCGTGATTTGTTGCCCGCTTGCACGTGCTACTGCGGAACGAACTACACGAGATGCGCATCATTCGTGGCAAGAAGGCGTTGGTTACCGGCGCGGCATCCGGCATCGGCCGCGCCATCGCGCTTGCGCTCGCCGGCGAAGGCGCCGACGTTTTTCTTGTCGACATCAATGCAGATGCCCTCGCCGATGTAGCGCGCGAAGCCGGCAACCACGGCGTAAAAGTGGTCACCGCGGTCTGCGATCTGAGCGATCCGGCGCAGATTGAAGAGCTCGGCGCCAATCTTCGCCGCAGATGGAACGGTCTCAACATTCTCGTCAACAATGCCGGCATCGCCTATTACGGCCATACCCATCTTATGACCGGCGAGCAATGGCAGAGGATCATGGCGGTCAATCTGCTGGCGCCGATCCGGCTGGTGCATGAGCTTTTGCCGTTGCTGCTGGTCGCCGAGGAAGCGCACATCCTCAACGTCTCCAGCATGTTCGGGCTTGCGACATGGCGCAAGACTGCGGCCTATCAGACCAGCAAGTTCGGTCTGGTCGGGTTCAGCGCCGCACTGCGCGCGGAATATTGCAGCGATACTTTCGGGGTGACGGCATTGTGTCCCGGGTTCGTGCGGTCGTCGTTGCTGAAGGCGGGCGAGACCGACAACGCCGACCGGCAGCTCGCCGTTCCAAATTGGATTTGCGCGAGCGCCGAGCAAACCGCCGCCAAGGCAATCCGCGCCATCCGGCGCAACCGAGGCATTGTTTTGGTAACGCCGGCGGCACATTTTTACTGGCGGCTTTCGCGGTTTTTTCCCGGCCTGGTCGATTGGCTGACGCGCGAAGGCTGGCGCCGTCGCGGCCGGCCGAAAATTCCGGCGGATCACGAAACCACATCCATTGGTGCTAACAACGCGGCGCCAAGCCGCGATCCAGAGCCGCAACACAGAGAGGAAATGCGAGTATGACCAAGCCGATCAAACGTCCGGTGTTCCATCACGCGCTGCTCAAGACCTCGCGCATGGATGAAATGATCGACTGGTACAAGAAAGCCGTCGGCATCGAGGCGGTTTTCCAGGCTCCCGGCATCGCGTTTCTCAGCAATGACGGCGCCAACCATCGCATTTCCATGGTCGGCAATCCGGAATTTCGCGACAATCCCGACTTCCGCAAGTTTGCCGGCCTGCATCATCTCGCCTTCGAATATGTGTCGGTCGATGATCTGCTCGACAGCTGGCAGCGCATGCACGATGATTACGGCTTCGAACCGCACGTTGCCGTGCATCACGGCATGACGCTGTCGTTCTATTACGTCGACCCCGACGGCAACAGCGTCGAGCTCCAGGCCGACGCCTTTGGCGACTGGAACAAATCGAAAGCCTGGATGAGCACTTCGGCGGAATTCAAGGCCGATCCGATCGGCAAGTTTGTCGTTCCGGCCAAAATGGTCGAGGCGCGCGCCAAAGGCGTGAAGACGGAGGAACTGCTGCGCCGCGCTTATGCCGGCGAATACGCGCCGGCCAAACCTTACGACTACCGCGTCGATTTGCCGGCGGTTGCGCCCTAGCTTCGCGCACTGCGAGCTCATGCCGCCATCATCGCCGCGCCTTTCTCGGCGATCATGATGGTGGGCGCATTGGTGTTGCCGGAAACGAGCGTCGGCATAATTGAGGCATCGATAACACGCAGGCGCTCGAGACCGCGCACGCGAAGCCGATCGTCAACGACCGCCATTGGATCGCTGCCCATCTTGCAGGTACCGACCGGATGATATTCGGTCTCGCCGGTTGCGCGGATGAAGCTTTCCAGCTCGGCGTCCGACTCGAGCGCCGCGCCTGGCAAGCGCTCCTGCGTAAGCCACTGCTTGAACGCCGGCGCGCCGAGGATTTCGCGGCCGCGGCGGATGCCGTCGATCAAGACTTTCAAATCGTATTCGGCGGCAAGGTAATTGGGATCGATGACCGGCGGATGGAGCGGATCGGCCGAAGCGAGCCTGATCTCGCCGCGGCTCTGCGGCCGCAGGCAGCAAGCGTGCAGCGTCACGCCGTGGCTGTCGAGCATGGTACGGGCGTGGTCGACGATTTGTAGTGGAATGAAATGGTACTGAATGTCGGGGGTCGCCGCACCGAGCCGGCCGAAGGCGAAGGCGCCCGCCTCGGCCACATTGCTGGTGGCGGGACCGCTCCGCGACATGAGGAATTGCAGGGTCGGGATCAGCGGCCCAAGCCCGCGGCCCTTGCTGTCGAGCGTCACGCCGGCCCGCGCCCGCTGCAAAATGTTGACGTTGAGATGATCCTGCAAATTCTTGCCGACACCGGGAAGCGCGTGCCGCACCGGCACGCCGGCGGCGCGCAAATCGGCGGCGGGACCGATGCCGGACAAAAGAAGAAGCTGCGGCGAGTTGAAGGCGCCGGCGGCAATCACGACCTCGCGCTCGGCCCGGACGCTGTGGCGCTTGCGACGGCGTAGATATTCGACGCCGATGGCACGTTCGTGTTCGATGACGATGCCCGTCGCCAGCGCCCCGGTGAAGATTGTGAGATTTTCCCGCTTGGCCGCCGGATGCAAATAAGCCGTGGCGGCGCTGCAACGTTCCCCGTTTTTCTGCGTCACCTGGAACAGGCCGCAGCCATATTGTTCGGCGCCGTTGAAGTCAGGATTTAAAGGAATTCCGGCTTGCTGCGCGGCTTCGACGAACCGGCGACTGAGCGGATTGGTGTAGGGACGTTCGGCGACATTGAGCGGACCTTCGCTGCCATGGAACGCATCGGCGAGACGCTCGTTGCGCTCGGCGAGCTTGAAGAATGGCAGCACGTCGTCATAGCTCCAGCCGGCATTGCCGAGCTGGCGCCAGTGGTCGTAGTCGGCGGCTTGCCCGCGGATATAGATCATGGCGTTGACCGAGCTCGAGCCGCCGAGGAGCCGTCCGCGCGGCTGGTACATGCGCCGTCCGTTCATTGCCGCCTGCGGGGCGGTTTCGTATTGCCAGCCAAAGCGCGGCTTATCGAGCTTGGCGATGCCGCCGGGCATGCGCACGAACAGCGAGCGGTCCGAACCGCCGGCTTCGAGCAGCAGCACCTTGACCTCCGGCTTCGCCGACAGCCGGTTTGCCAGCACCGAACCGGCCGAGCCGGAGCCGACAATGATGTAGTCGTAGGCAGGGTTGCTCATCCTAAAGTGCAAGCCTCACGTCGCATATCGATGCGTTTTTTGGATCGATCGCGATCTCGAATCCGAACTGCCGGCACATGTCGAGCATGGCCTTGTTCTCGTGCAGGACCTTGCCTTCGATGCTGCGCAGGCCGCGCTTGCGGCCGTAAGCAATCATCATTTGCATAAGCTGCCATCCGAGCCCGCGACCCTTGTAATCAGAACGGACAACAATGGCATATTCGGCGGAATCGTTGGCGGCGTTGTTGTGCAACCGCACCACCGCGAGCAATTCGCCGGTTGCCTCGTCGAGCGCCACGAAGGCCATGGCGCGGGCGTAATCGAGATGCGTGAAATACTCGATCAGCGAGTGGCTCAATTGGCCGACCGGCGCCAGAAATCGCATTCGTGCGTCTTCCGGCGTCACCGCGGCGAGAAACGTCCCGTAAAGCGCTTCATCTTCCGGACGGATCGGCCTAACCACAACCATCCTGCCGTCCCGCAAGGTGATGCGACGCTCCCATTCCCCAGGGTCGCCCATGGCGCGTACCGCGCTATTCGTTGGCCACTGTTTGCGCTTGTGCGCGCGCCCGCGCCGCGGCGGTGCGCGTCGCCACGCGGTCGAGCAGCGCGATCATGTCCTCGACCTCGGAGCGGTCGAAGTTTTGGGTGATGAACACGATCTTGCTTCTCCGATCGGAGTCCGGCCAGCGCTCGAGGAAAGTCAGATTGTGCAAAAGGTGTTGGGCGCCCTGGATCACTGCCGGCCGCTCCGGCTCTTCGGCGACGTTGATAAGGCCTTTGACCCGCAGCAGGTTGGGGCCGAGATTCTGCTGCAGCGCTTCGAGCAAAAGCCGCAACGCGTCGCGCGGAATCGGCTGCTCGCGGATAAAGCAGAACGAGGCGATGTCGCGGTCGTGCAGGTGATGATGATCGTGCGCGTGATGGTCGTGGTGGCCGTGACTATGATCATCGCGCTCTTCATAGGCGGCAGCATTGAGCCACGCGCGCACCTGGTCGGTTTCGCCGCCGGCAGCAAGCGCGTCGCTGCGCAGCACGGCGGCGATATCGAATGTTTGCGCGTCGATAGATGAAATTTTGGCCGCCGGGTTAAGCCGCCGCAGCCGCGCGGCCAGCGCGTCCTCGTCCGCCTTCGCCTTTGCCGGGTCGACGAGATCGAGCTTGGTGATGAAGATCTGGTCGGCGAGCGCCACTTGCCGCACCGACTCGACGTGCTCATTCAGCGTGTGCGGGCCGTTCACGGCATCCACCGTCGCGATCACCGCGGCGATGCGGTAAAGCCCGGCAAGCGTCGGATCGGACAAGAAAGCCTGAATGAGCGGCGACGGATCGGCCAGCCCGGAGGTTTCGATCACCACATGATCGAAGCGCGGAATGTCGCCGTCTTCGCGCCGGTGATAAAGGTTGTTCAGCGTGGTGACGAGGTCGCCAAACACGGTGCAGCACAGACAGCCGTTTTCCAGGACCATGATGGTGTCGTCGCTCTGCGCCGCCAGCATATGATCGAGCGGCACTTCGCCGAATTCGTTGATCACCACCGCGGTTTTGGCCATCGCAGGGTCGCGCATGGCGCGATTAAGCAGCGTCGTCTTGCCGCTGCCGAGAAAGCCGGTGAGAATGGTAACGGGCGTGTGCGGCAATGCGGTCCCTCAAAAGTCCGCAGAAAAGTTTCTTCACGCAAATATAGAGTGGCTCAAAGCCCATTGCGAGGCGGCAGCTACGCGTAATTGCCGCCATCACACTAAAGCAACGAAGCCGGTCGGCCTAAAATTTCATGCTGCGCCGCGGATCGCCTTCCGGCAGCGTCTCGAAGCGGTCGCGCGTGATCAGACCGAAGCCGAACCGGGTGCGGCGATGCAGAAGGTGCGGATAAAAGCCCGCGCGCTGGCAGCCCTTCAGCGAAGCGATGTTGTCGGTCGCGACGAAAGTCAGCACCTTGCGCGCACTGAAATCGCTGGCGCGTTCGGCAATTTGCGCCATCGCCGCGGCCATGACGCCCAGCCCGCGATAGGCGGGCGGCGTGTAGGCGTTTTCCAAGAGCGCTTCGCCGTCGGCAAGCGGCGGAAAGCCTCCGAGTTTTTTGATGAAGGCGTTGTCCCGCGGCGACAGCAGCCACTGCACGTAGCACGGCGTGGCGCTCCGTTCGTCGATCGCGACAAAGCCGCCGCGTGCGCCTTTTTCGATGAAGGCCCGCCGCCACGCCACTTCCATGCGCTCCGAAAGCTCGGTCGCGGCGCCGGCATGGCCGAACAGCGCCGCCAGGTCGCGGTCGGCGAGCGGACGCACCGCCAGCGGAATTTTTGCTCCCGGCGCCTGGAAGTTATGCGAAAGATCGCGAACAAGGCCGTAGCGCGTGAGTTCGGCGTAAAGGCCGAGCTTCCATCGGCCGGCAAGCCGGGCGCCGAGTTCACCAAGCCCGCTGCGCGAACCGGCGCCCGGATCGAGTTCAACCGCGTGTGCTGTCATTTAGCGGCTCCTTGCGGAGTCCATCCGCGCCAAGTCCCGCAAGACTGAATCTTTCGGTCGCCGCCTTTATCATCATGGGCCGGGACCTCCTAAGAATTGCTTAGAGGAAAGCCGCAGGGGATGAAACACCGCGCCGGCTTTAGGACTAACGCGCCTAACGTGTTACTCCCTCACCCCCACAAGGAGTCGTGTAAGCAATCCCGTTCTCGCGGCGCGGTTTCTCGCGTCCGAGTTTTGCTCAACCTCGTCATTGCGAGCGTTAGCGAAGCAATCCAGTCTTTAGCTCACAATCTGGATTGCTTCGTCGCTACGGCTCCTCGCAATGGCGATTATCTGCCAGTTGACAAATTCCCTCAGGCATGGCAATATGCTCCTACGCTACTGCCACAAGGGGAAATGCAATGGCACGGCAACCGAAACCAGTCCCGCAAATGACGACGGCCCAGTTCGAGGACCGTTTCGCGGTCGGTGACGACGAAGCCTGCCTTAGCTATCTGGTCGCACGCCGCTGGCCGCTTGGCGTTCAATGCCCGCGCTGCGGCAATGCGGACCTCTACGACGCCTCTAGCTACAAGCCGTTTCACTGGCAATGCCGCGAGTGCGACAAGAACGGCTATCGGTTTTCGGCGCTGGCCGGGACGATTTTCGAGAACACCAAGAAGCCCCTGCGTGACTGGTTCCGCGTCGCCCATTTGATGCTGGCGAGCAAGAAGGGAATGAGCGCC
>DATNNI010000565.1:0-6461 GCA_035601915.1 Xanthobacteraceae bacterium | reverse complement strand
AGCAAGACCGAATAGGGACGGCACGAGAGTTTGCGCGTGAGCGCAAAATCTCAGGTCACAGTCCGGATCCGCCGTCCGGGTAGGTTGCTTGAGACGCCGGGCGACCGGCGTCCCAGAGGAATGGCCGTCACGTATGCGGATCGTCGATCCGCATGCCCTCCAGAACCCGGCTTATAGACTGACTGACGTTAACTTGAAGGGCGCTCGGCGGAACCCCGCCGGGTGCCCACCAAGTTTTCAGTCGCCTGATGATCGGCGGTGTTTATTTGCTGTGTGCGGCGGCCTGCTGAAAAATTGCTTTCCGCTCGCGACCTGAGGGGAGAATTTATTGGCGGGTCGCAAGTAGATCGCATCCGTGCGAAGCGCGCCGCTAACGCCACGCCGGTTACGTTAATTGCAGACCTCATCGGCCGAAGAATGTGTTGCGGACCCCCACCCCGCGCGCCTATTTAAGCCTCCCATGGATACTCTCACGGAAACCGCACCCGCGTCCGGGACAGTCCGCGCCGCGCTCATCGAGGTCGAGCTCGCGGCGGTCGAAACCGTCGCCCGCGACACCAATACCTACACATTCCGCCGGCCCGACGGCGGCCGCTTGCCGCCCTATAAAGCCGGCGCGCATATCGACATCCATCTGCCGAACGGACTGATGCGGCAATTTTCGCTGGTCATTCCGAGCCCGGATCCGGACAGCTACGTCGTCGGCATCAAGCTTGACGCGGCGAGCCGCGGCGGCTCGCGCTATATTTTCGACGAGTTGCGCGTCGGACACACGCTGAAGATCAGCGCGCCACGCAACAATTTCCCGCTGGTCGAGAATGCGGAACAAATCGTTCTGTTCGCCGGCGGCATCGGCATCACGCCGATCTGGTGCATGGCCCAGGAGCTCACCGCGCAGAACCGGTCGTGGAAGCTTTATTATTCCTGCCGTTCGCGCGCCGACATGGCGTTTCTGTCGGAGTTGGAAAAACTGCCGGCCGAATCCGTGCACCTGCATTTCGACGACGAAGCCGGCGGCAAGTTCCTCGATATCGCCGGTGCCATCAACCCGGCGCCGGCCAATGCGCACTTCTATTGCTGCGGCCCCAATCCAATGCTGGCAGCGTTCGAGGCGGCTGCCGCGAGCCGGCCTCACGCCCAGGTTCACCTCGAATACTTCACTCCGAAAGAAGAGATCGAAAGCAGCACGTTGGGCGGCTTCTGGGTGGAGCTGGCGCGCTCCGGCGAGGAATATTTCATTCCTGAAGGCCGGAAGGTTCTCGAAGTGTTGTACGACGCCGGGGTCGACGTCGATTATTCGTGCGAGCTTGGCATCTGCGGCGAGTGCATTACCAACGTGATCTCCGGTATTCCGATACACCACGATTCCGTTCTCAGCGAAGAAGAACAGGCGACCAACGAGAAGGTCATGATCTGCTGCTGCGGGTGTAAGACCGAGCGCCTCGTCCTGGATATGTAATCCTTGCTCGTTTCCTTTTGATTCTGAAGTCGCATAAGAATGCGCCGCAATGTCTGGCGAACTTCAGAATCAGAACACCATTTGGGATGACGCCGCCGACATCGTCGTCATCGGAGCGGGCGCCACCGGGTTGCCGGCCGCCATCGTCGCCCGCGAAGCCGGCGCTTCCGTCATCCTCGTCGAGGCGCAGCAACATATCGGCGGCCATGCCATCACCAGCGGCGGCAATCTCCCGTTGGGCGGCGGCAATCGTTATCAGAAAAAATATGGCGTCGAGGATTCACCCGACCTTTTGTTTCGGGATTTGATCGACTGGACCGTGGTCGAACCGAACGGCGCGCCACCTTACCGCTACAACGATCACGAGATTGCACGCGCGTTTGCCGACAACAGCGTGCCGGCCTTCGACTTCTTGCTCGCGCACGGCGTGAAGATCGTCGACAAGGCGCCCGATAATCTGAGCGGCCACGAAATCGGAATCTCGGTGCCGCGCACGTTGCACTGCGCCGCCATGCACTGGCCGCTGGTTCAAGCCGGCAAACCCGCCGATCCGAGCGTGCAGGCAACCGCCTCATCAGGCAACGGGCTGATGCAGCCGCTAAACGAGGCGGCGCTGAAACTGGGCGTGAAAATCCTGCTTGATCACCGGATGACGGCTCTTCACCGGGAAGCGCAGTCTTCAGGTCGCGTCGCCGGCATCGCCGTCGAACATGCCGGCGCTGCACGCAACATTCGCGCACGCAAGGCCGTCATCATCGGCACCGGCGGCTCGTCGGGTAACGTCAATTTCCGCCGCATGTTCGACCCGCGGCTGACCGAAGAATATTGCGGCCTTGCCGGAATGCCCTGGTCGGATCAGGACGCGAGCGGTGAACTCGCCGCCATGGCGATCGGCGCCTCGCTATGGGGATTGACCAATTTCGCCGGCGAATACGGCACCGGCGTCACCAAGCCGGGCTCGATCGGCTGCCAATACAACTACGCCAATTTGCGGTGGCTCCCCGACAGCGAAGTGTTCGATAAGGCGCGCGCGATCGGGCTTAAGGTCGCCGATTGGCAGGACGTCATCCTGGTAAACATGCTGGGCAACAGGTTCTATGACGAGACCGGCCGCCAGTTCACGCCGAGCATCTTCGGCAGTCTCGCGGATTACCACCAAGGCAGCCATCGCAATCTCACGGCGGTCAAATACAATCCGAGCAATTTCATCAACGCCGCGCTTGCCGGCATCGGCGACGGCCGAAATGGCGGCGGGCCGATCTGGGCGATCTTCGACGCCAATGCGGTCAAGCGCGAAGCGTGGCGCCCGGAACCGCCGCACGTGGATTTGGCGGCGGGCTTTTTCTTCACCGCCGACACGGTCGAGGAATTGGCCGCGAAGATCGTGATGCAATACCAGCGCGTGCCGATGCCACCGCGGAACCTCGCGGAGACCGTCGCCCGTTACAACACTTTTGTCGAAATCGGCGTGGACGCCGATTTCGGCAAGCCAACGCCGCGCTACAAAATCGAAACGCCGCCGTTCTTTGCCGCCTGGGCGACGCCGGTCATTCACGACACCCGCGCGGGGCTACGCATCAATGCGCGATGCGAGGTACTCGACATGAACGGCGCCGTAATCCCCGGACTTTACTGCGGCGGCGAGTCGGCGGGTGGCTTGAGCCTGCACGGCCTGCCGCGCGCCATCTGCCAGGGTTTCATCGCCGGACGAAACGCGGCTGCGGAAACTAGCCATTTTTGAAGGCCAGGATGATACTGGTCTGAAGCATCCGCATGCCGTTGCCCTGAGCCAGCAATTACGCTAAGTCCGCGACAATAGATCCATTCGGAGAGATGCGATGGCCGATCATGCCGATGTCGAATACGCGACAGCGACGGGCAACGATTTGGCCGCGCACGAGCAGACCTACCGAAATTTCATAACCTTGGTGAAAACCGGACTCGGGGTGGTCATCGTCATTGTAATCCTGATGGCGTTTTTTCTCACCTAGCTGGAATTTGCACACTGCAACGGTTTGCCGCGGGTCGGCCGCGGATGTCAGTTTCGTGACCGGAGGAACAATGAAAATCGCGGTCGCCGCCGAAATCGACGCAGGCGAACCGCGGGTCGCCGCTACGCCTGAGACCGTCAAGAAAATGCTGGTCCTCGGCGCCGAAATCGCTGTCGAGCCCGGCGCCGGGATAAAATCCGGCATCCTGGACCAGGATTTCATCGCGGCCGGCGCAAGCGTCACCCCAGACGCGGTCGGCGGCGCCGATATCATATTGAAGGTGCGGCGGCCGCAAGCGTCGGAATTATCGCGCTACAAAAAAGGCGCGATTGTTGTCGCCATCATGGACCCGTTCGGACACGACGAGGCACTGCGCCGCATGGCCGACGCAGGCGTCATCGCGTTTGCGATGGAACTGTTGCCGCGCATCACCCGGGCGCAGGTGATGGACGTGCTCTCGAGCCAGGCAAACCTCGCCGGCTACCGGGCGGTCATCGATGCGGCCGCCGAATACGGGCGCGCGCTGCCGATGATGATGACGGCCGCCGGCACCGTCCCCGCCACCAAGGTCTTCGTCATGGGAGCCGGTGTCGCCGGTCTCCAGGCCATTGCGACCGCGCGCCGCCTCGGCGCCATTGTCACTGCGACCGACGTGCGGCCGGCCGCCAAAGAGCAAGTCGAAAGTCTCGGCGCCAAGTTCATCGCCGTCGAGGACGACGAGTTCCGCGCGGCTGAAACCGCCGGTGGCTACGCCAAGGAAATGTCGAAGGAGTACCAGGCCAAGCAGGCCGCCCTCGTCGCCGAGCATGTCAAGAAGCAAGACCTCGTGATCACAACCGCGCTCATTCCAGGACGCCCGGCGCCGCGGCTCGTTTCCGCGGCGATGGTTTCCTCGATGCGGCCGGGATCGGTGATTGTCGATCTGGCCGTCGAGCGCGGCGGCAATGTCGAAGGCGTCAAAGCCGATGCCGTGGCCGACATCGGCGGCGTCAAGATTATCGGCTACAGCAACGTGCCGGGGCGGCTCGCCGCCACCGCTTCAAGTCTCTACGCCAAAAATCTTCTCGCGTTCCTTGACGTGCTGATCGACAAAAAAGCCAAGTCGCTCGCGATCAACTGGGATGACGATATCATCAAGGCGACCGCGCTGACCCGCGATGGCGCGATCGTGCACCCGAACTTCAAGCCCAAGAGCGCGGCTTGACGAACCTGCGTAACCTTTGTTTTCCGTCATTGCCGGGCTTGACCCGGCAATCCATGGGGCCGAGCCCTTCGCTGGAATGGCTTGGACTGTGGCAATTTAGTTTGGATGCGCGGGTCGAGCCCGCGCATGACGAGTGAAGGAGGCGCGCCATGGTGACCCTCTCGGTCCTCGCCCAGCTCGACATTGTATCGATCGCCCAAGGCGGAGCTCATGCCGCGAGCGAAATTGTCGATCCGTTTGTCTTCCGCCTGTCGATTTTCGTGCTCGCGGTCTTCGTCGGTTACTACGTCGTCTGGTCGGTAACGCCGGCGCTGCATACGCCGCTGATGTCGGTGACGAACGCGATCTCGTCGGTCATCGTCGTCGGCGCGCTGCTTGCGGTCGGCGTCACGCTCGTCGCCGACGATACCGGACCGATCTGGGCGCGCGCCTTCGGCTTCATCGCGCTCGTATTCGCGTCCGTCAACATCTTCGGCGGCTTTCTCGTGACCCAGCGCATGCTCGCCATGTTCCAACGGAAACCGAAATAACATGAGCGCCAATCTCGCCGCGCTGGCTTATCTGATCGCGGGCGTCCTCTTCATTCTGGCGCTGCGCGGCCTGTCGCATCCGGTTACCAGCCGCCAAGGCAATCTGTTCGGCATCATCGGCATGCTGATCGCGGTGGCGACAACGCTCGCCGCGCACCCGCCGGCGGGCCTGGGCGCGTGGGGACTAGTGGCTCTGGCCGTGGCGCTCGGCGGCGGCGCCGGCGCGGTGATCGCCCGGCGCGTGCCGATGACTTCGATGCCGGAGCTCGTCGCCGCCTTTCACTCGCTGGTCGGCATGGCGGCGGTGCTGGTCGCGGCCGGCGCGCTCTATGCCCCCGCCGCGTTCGGTATCGGCACCGAACACGCGATTCACGGCCAAAGCCTGATTGAAATGTCGCTCGGCGTCGCCATCGGCGCCATCACCTTTACCGGCTCGATCATCGCATTTCTGAAGCTGTCCGGCCGCATGAGCGGCAAGCCGATCGTGCTGCCTGGCCGGCATGTCATCAACATCGCGCTGGCGATCGCGCTCGTCGCGCTCATTGTCTGGTTCTTCCTGGCGCAGCACTATCTCGCCTTCTGGCTGATTGTCGCGGCGGCCCTCCTGCTCGGTGTTTTGATCATCATCCCGATCGGCGGCGCCGACATGCCGGTCGTAATCTCAATGCTCAACTCCTATTCGGGCTGGGCCGCCGCCGGCATCGGCTTCACGCTGGGTAATTCGGCTTTGATCATTACCGGCGCGCTGGTCGGTTCGTCCGGCGCGATCCTTTCCTATATCATGTGCAAGGGAATGAACCGCTCGTTCATCTCGGTCATTCTCGGCGGCTTCGGCGGCGAGGTGGCCGGCCCCAGCGCGGACAGCGAGCAGCGTCCGGTCAAGCTCGGCTCGGCAGAGGACGCGGCTTATCTTTTGAAGAATTCCTCGCGCGTCATCATCGTGCCGGGCTACGGCATGGCGGTGGCGCAGGCGCAGCACGCCCTTCGCGAAATGGCCGACAAGCTCAAGGCCGCGGGCGTTGAGATCAGCTACGCCATACACCCGGTCGCCGGCCGGATGCCCGGCCACATGAATGTGCTGCTTGCCGAAGCCAACGTTCCCTATGACGAGGTGTTTGAGCTCGAGAACATCAACTCGGAATTCGCGCAAGCCGACGTCGCCTACGTCATCGGCGCCAACGATGTGACCAATCCAGCCGCCGAGGACGATCCGAAATCGCCGATCTACGGCATGCCGGTGCTGCAGGTCTGGAAGGCCGGCACGGTGATGTTCAACA
>DATNNI010000564.1:0-9135 GCA_035601915.1 Xanthobacteraceae bacterium | reverse complement strand
GCTGCCCTTCGTCATTCTCACCACAGCGCTGATGCCCATTTCGATCCTGGCGAGCTGGACCTCGATCCAGCGCCGGGTGCGCGAATACATGATTGCCTTCCTGGTGCTCGAGACCTTGATGGTTGGCGCGTTCTGCGCGCTCGATTTGGTGCTGTTCTACCTGTTCTTCGAGGGCGGCCTGATCCCGATGTTCCTGATCATCGGGGTCTGGGGCGGCCCGCGGCGGGTCTATGCGAGCTTCAAGTTCTTTCTCTACACGTTCCTCGGCTCGGTGTTCATGCTGCTCGCCATCATGGCGCTCTATTGGGACGCCGGCACGTCGGATATTCCGACGCTGTTGCACCATGCTTTTCCGCGCACGCTGCAAACCTGGGCCTTCTTCGCCTTCCTTGCTTCGTTTGCCGTGAAGTTGCCGATGTGGCCGGTCCATACTTGGCTGCCTGATGCTCACGTCGAGGCGCCGACCGCGGGTTCCGTGATTCTTGCCGCGATACTGTTGAAGCTCGGCGGCTATGGCTTCCTGCGCTTCTCGCTGCCCATGTTCCCGCAGGCCGCGGTCGAGTTCGCACCGCTCATTTACGCGCTCTCGGTGGTCGCCATCGTCTACACGTCGCTTGTCGCCTTGGTGCAAGAGGACGTGAAAAAGCTGATCGCCTATTCGTCGGTGGCCCATATGGGTTTCGTGACGATGGGACTGTTTGCAATGACGGCGCAAGGCGTCGCGGGCGGCATTTTTCAGATGATCTCGCACGGCATCGTCTCAGCCGCCTTGTTCCTTTGTGTCGGCGTTGTTTATGACCGCATGCATACCCGCGAGATTGCCGCCTACGGCGGATTGGTCAACCGCATGCCGGTCTACGCCTTTGTGTTTATGGTGTTCACCCTCGCCAATCTGGGGCTACCCGGCACCTCCGGCTTCATCGGTGAATTCCTGACGCTACTTGGCACCTTCCGGGTGAACAACTGGGTGACGACCTTTGCCACGCTCGGCACCATCCTTTCGGCCGCTTATGCGCTTTGGCTGTACCGCAAAATGATATTCGGCAGGCTAGAGAAGCCAAGCCTGTCGCGGATCAAAGACCTCGGCTGGCGCGAGATTGTGATTCTGGCGCCGCTTGTGGTGCTGACGATCGTGTTCGGCGTTTATCCCAAGCCGATACTCGACGTGTCGGCCGTGTCCGTGGCGCAGCTTATCGACAACTTCCATCATGCCGTCAGCACCGTGCAGGCGGCGGATTTGGCGCGGTGACATCATGAACGCGCCTTTCACTTCCGCCGATCTGGTGCCGCTGTTGCCCGAGCTCGTGCTCGGCGTCGGCGCCTTGGCGCTCCTGATGCTCGGAGTTTACCGCAACGAGCGCACGGTGGTCTTTATCGACGCCGCGAGTATCGCGCTCCTGATTGTCGCCGGAATATTCGTCCTTGTGCTGCCCGGCGGGAAGCAAGTGATTTTCAACGGCAGCTTCGTTGTCGATACTTTCGCGCGCTTTTTGAAAATCCTCGCGCTGGCGGGCTCGGCCGCCGCCATTCTGATGTCGATCGATTACGCCAAGCGCCAGGGGCAGCAGCGCTTCGAATATTCAGTGCTTATCCTGTTGTCCACGCTCGGCATGTTGATGCTGATCTCGGCGGCCGATCTTATCGCGCTCTATCTGGGTCTCGAATTGATGAGCCTGCCGCTTTACGTGGTCGCGGCGAGCCATCGCACGGTGCTCCGCTCCACCGAAGCCGGTCTCAAATATTTCGTCCTCGGCGCGCTGTCTTCGGGCATGCTGCTCTATGGAGCGTCGCTGACTTACGGCTTTACCGGAACGGTTTCGTTTTCGGGAATCGCGCATTCGGCGGCCGATGCCGGACCTGGATTGATTTTCGGCCTGGTGTTTTTGTTCGCCGGCTTTTGCTTCAAGGTCTCCGCCGTTCCCTTCCACATGTGGACGCCGGACGTTTATGAAGGGGCGCCGACGCCGGTAACGGCCTTCTTTGCTGCCGCTCCGAAGGTTGCCGGCATTGCCATGTTCGTGCGCACGGCGGTCGCGGCGTTTCCCGGCATCACCAGCCAATGGCAGGAAATCGTCTCCTTTGTCGCGATTGCGTCGATGCTGCTCGGCTCGTTCGCCGCCATTGGCCAGCGCAACATCAAACGGCTGTTGGCCTACTCATCGATCGGCCACATGGGCTTTGCGCTGGTGGGACTTGCCGCGGGAACGTCGCAGGGCGTTCAGGGCGTACTGGTCTACATGGCGATTTACATCACCATGACGCTCGGCGTCTTCGCTGTGGTGCTGTCGATGCGCCGTGGCGAGACCATGGTGGAATCGATCGATCAGCTCGCCGGGCTCGCCCGCACCAACCCGGGCATGGCGTTCTTTATGGCGATGCTGCTGTTCTCCATGGCCGGCGTGCCGCCGCTCGCCGGCTTCTTCGCCAAATTCTATGTCTTCCTCGCCGCGATCCAGGCCGGCCTTTACGCGCTTGCGGTGATCGGCGTCCTGGCCAGTGTCGTCGGCGCCTACTACTATCTGGCGATTATCAAGACCATGTATTTCGACGAGCCGGAGAAGGGTTTTGCGCCAATGCCGGACGAGCTCAAAGTCGTGCTCGGCGCTTGCGGCCTGTTCAACATTTTATTCTTCGTCTATCCCGGACCGCTGGTCGGGCTCGCCAGCGCGGCGGCCCACTCCCTGTTCTGATGGAACTACATTCGAGCGCCGCAGCGGCCGGGTTTCGCCTTGCGGCTTTTGCAACGCTGCCGTCGACCAATACGCACGCGCTGGCGCTGGCGCGCGGCGGAGAGAAGGGACCCCTTTGGGTCACGGCTGCGCGGCAGACCGAGGGCCGCGGGCGCCGCGGCAATCAATGGGTTTCACCTCCAGGCAATCTCCACGCGACACTTCTCCTCACCGACCCCGCGCCGCCTGAATGCGCGGCGCAGGCCTCCTTCGTGTCCGCGCTTGCGGTTCATGACGCGATCATTGACTGCGCGCCAGGTTTGCGGGATGCGCTGAAGCTGAAATGGCCGAACGATGTTCTCTGCGGTGGCAGTAAGCTCGCCGGCATTTTGATCGAGGGCGAACAAGCGGCGCACGGTCTCGCCGTCGCAATCGGCATAGGCGTCAATGTGCGGCACCACCCCGACGGCACCGCATACCCGGCGATTGATCTTGCCGGAGCCGGCGCCGATGTAAGCGCCGAAGGTCTATTCGCAGCATTGTCGGCGGCGATGCATGAGCGTCTTGCGCAGTGGGGGCGCGGCGCCGCATTTCACGTTATTCGGGCCGATTGGCTCGAGCGTGCAGCCTTGATAGGCGGCGAGATGAAGGTACGGTTGCCCGGCGGCGAACTTACCGGCCGTTACGAGAGTCTCGACGATCGAGGCTGTCTGATGTTGCGCCTCGGCGATGGAACGCTGCAAGCGATCGCCGCCGGCGAGGTGTTTCCAGTTGCCGGCGCGGTCGCGGACCGCGTCTCTGTAACGGCTCGGATCGAGTGATGCCGTATCCAGAACTGGTATTTGCCCCGCTCGGCGGCGTCGGCGAAATCGGAATGAACCTTTCGATCTACGGCTTCGGCGACGGCCGGCAGCGGGTGTGGCTGATCGTCGACTGCGGCGTTTCCTTCGCCGCCGAGGAGCATTTGCCGGGCGTCGACCTCATCTTGCCGGACATCCGCTATCTCATTGAGCAGCGAAAGAACCTCGTCGGCCTGGTGCTGACCCATGCTCATGAGGATCATATGGGTGCGCTGATCGACCTTTGGCCGAAACTCAGCGTTCCGCTTTACGCGACGCCTTTCGCCGCTGCTTTGTTTGAAGCGCGCCGGCTCGGCGAACCCGGCGCGCCGAAAATCCCGGTACATGTCGCACACCCCGGCACCCGGCTGGAGCTTGGTCCGTTCGCTGTCGATTTCATCAACGTGGCGCATTCCATTCCGGAATCAAACGCGCTTGCGATCCGCACGCCGCTTGGCTGCGTACTCCATACCGGCGATTGGAAACTCGATCCGACTCCGCTGATTGGCGGGCCAACGGACGCCGCGAAATTGAAGGCGCTCGGCGACGAAGGCGTGCTCGCGCTGGTCGGCGATTCGACGAACGCCACCCGCGACGGCCGTTCACCTTCCGAAGCCGAGGTAGCGAAGACTTTGGCCGAACTCATACGCACGGCGCCTGCCCGCGTTGCGGTAACCACCTTCGCCTCGCATGTCGGGCGAATACGCGCGGTAGCGGATGCGGCGCGCTTGGCCGAACGCGAAGTGGTCGTCGTCGGCCGCGCCATGGAACGCGTGGTACAGGTTGCGCGCGAGACCGGCTACCTCGATGGCATTCAAGATTTTCGCGGAGCGGAGACTTACGGCTATTTGCCACCCGACAAAGTCGTCGCGCTTTGTACGGGCAGCCAGGGCGAGCCCCGCGCGGCGCTCGCGCGCATCGCCGAGGATGAACATCCCGAAGTTACGCTCGCGCGCGGCGATCGCGTGATTTTTTCCTCTCGCGCCATACCGGGCAATGAGAAGGCGGTCGACCGCGTCATCAACGGGCTGGTCGAGCAAGGAATTGAGGTCATTACCGATCGGAACCATCTGGTGCATGTGTCCGGGCATCCGCGCCGCGACGAGCTGCGCGAGATGATCGGCTGGACCAGGCCGCAAATTCTTATTCCGGCGCATGGCGAGGCGCTCCATCTCGCCGAGCACGCCAAGCTTGGCCGTGAAGCCGGGGTGCCCAACGTTTTACTTTGCCGCAACGGGGATCTGGTCCGCCTTGCGCCGGGCCCTCCGGGAATCATCGATGAAATTCCGTCCGGACGCATCTACAAGGATGGTGCGCTTCTTATTGATGCCGAAGAACGCACTATTGCCGCGCGGCGCCGGCTTGCTTTTGCCGGTGTCGCCACCATCGCGTTGGCGGTGAGCGACAAAGGGGTATTGATGACCCATCCCGAAATCGAATTGATCGGGATTCCCGCTGCCGACGCCAGTGGCCGCCGCATGGAGGAAGTCGTCAGCGAAGCGATCGAAGAGGCGTTTGCGGCTTTACCCAGACCGCGGCGGCGCGACCCCAACGAAATTTCCGAGGCGGTGCGGCGCGCTGTTCGCTCGGCCGTTGCCGAGCGATGGAGAAAAAAGCCGATCTGCCATATCCACGTGCTTGTGGTGTAGGATTACAGGGCCGGCGCCAACGGGCCTTGAAGGAGAAACGGATGATCGGGCGATTAAATCACGTCGCAATCGCAGTACGCGATATCGGCAAGGCGGCGGCGATTTATCGGGGTGTCCTGGGCGCCGAAGTTTCCGCCGCCGTTCCGCAACCGGATCATGGGGTGACTACGGTGTTCGTGACTTTGCCGAATACCAAGATCGAATTCCTCGAACCGCTGGGCGAGAATTCGCCGATCGCCAAATTCCTCGAACGCAATCCCGATGGCGGCATGCACCACGTCTGCTATGAGGTGGACGACATCCGCGCCGCCAGCGCTGGCCTCAAAGCCGCCGGAGCGCGCGTTCTCGGCGATGGTGAGCCGCGGATTGGCGCTCACGGCAAGCCGGTGTTGTTCCTGCATCCGAAGGACTTCACCGGCACCCTGGTCGAACTGGAAGAACGCTGACATGCCGGTAACCACCGCGATCGCGATCTTCTTCCTGATCTGGTGGGTGGTGTTGTTCGCGGTGCTACCGTGGGGGGTCCGCAGCCAACACGAACGCGGCGAAATCGTTCCCGGGACCGACCCCGGCGCCCCGGCGATCCCCCGGCTGTTCCGCAAACTGGTGTGGACGACCGGCGTTTCGGCCGTAATCTTTGCCGTCTGCTATGTGGTCTATGTGAACCGGCTGGTCACGCTTGACGGCCTGGTCCACTTGGTCGGCCTGTCGTAGCGGCCCATGAGCCCGGTGCGGGCTTCCCAAAAAAAGACAGCAGGGCCAAAGCCCTGCCGTGAAAATCTCATCCAACCTTTGATCCGCGCTTTGCCTTGAAGGCTTAAGCGTCGGCGACACCTTTGATTTGGCGCCGTTAAATCGTCCTCCCAAGACTTGGACCGCTTCCCGGCACAATCACGCGATACATGGCACCGGAGGAGCGACTTTCTCGTACTCGATCTTTTGGCGAATGTCATCATCTTACAGCCGTCTCGTGACAAAAAAATTTAATAAACCGCCCACCTCATTGAGCCTTCAGCCAAATGTTCCTCTTGTAATTGCGCTACCGTTGCGGCTTCACTGCCCACCCGCGCTTTGGCCCACAAGGCGATGAATATTCATGCGGCTTTCTCGCTATTTCCTGCCGATTTTGCGTGAAACACCCAAGGAAGCGGAGATCGTCTCCCACCGCTTGATGTTGCGCGCCGGAATGATCCGTCAGGAGGCGGCCGGTATTTATGCATTTCTGCCGCTGGGCCTGCGCGTCCTCGACAAGGTGTGCCGGATTGTGCGCGAGGAGCAAAACCGCTCGGGCGCCATTGAGCTGCTCATGCCGAGCATTCAGTCGGCGGAGCTTTGGCGCGAGAGCGGACGCTACGAAGCGTATGGCAAAGAAATGCTGCGCATTAAGGATCGGCACGAGCGCGAACTGCTTTACGGCCCGACCAACGAGGAAATGATCACCGAAATCTTTCGGGCTTATGTTCGGTCATACAAGGACCTGCCGCTCAATCTGTATCATCTGCAATGGAAGTTCCGCGACGAGGTGCGGCCGCGCTTCGGACTGATGCGCGGGCGCGAATTTTTGATGAAGGACGCTTATTCGTTCGACGTGGATTTTGCCGGAGCCAAACATGCTTACAACCGCATGTTCGTCGCCTACCTCAGAACCTTCGCCCGCATGGGCTTAAAGTCGATTCCCATGGTTGCCGAAAGCGGCCCGATCGGCGGAAATCTTTCACACGAGTTCATCGTGCTCGCCGAGACCGGCGAGAGCGAAGTGTTCGGTCATCGCGACTATCTTGATTTTACGGTACCCGGGCCTGACGTGGATTTTGATGACGCCAAAGGCTTGGAGGCGATTGTCGAGAAATGGACCGAGCTTTATGCGGCGACGTCGGAAAAGCACGATGCGGCCGCGTTCGCCAAACTGCCGGCGGAAAAGCAAATCTCGGCACGCGGTATTGAGGTCGGACAGGTCTTTTATTTTGGCACCAAATATTCAGAGCCGATGAAAGCGCTGGTGACCGGGCCCGACGGCGCCGAGCGGCCGGTGCATATGGGATCGTATGGCATCGGGCCGACGCGGCTCGTTGCCGCCCTGATCGAGGTGTTTCACGATGACGCCGGCATTCGCTGGCCCGACGCGGTCGCCCCGTTTGCGGTCGCCATTCTCAACCTGAAGCAAGGCTCGAGTGAAACCGACGCCGCTTGTGAGCGGCTCTATGCCGAGTTGAACGCCGAGGGCGTCGACACCCTTTATGACGATCTCGACGAACGGCCGGGCTCAAAATTCGCGACGGCCGATTTGATCGGCGTGCCGTGGCAGATTCTTGTCGGGCCTCGGAGCCTCGCGGAGGGCAAGGTCGAACTCAAGCGCCGCTCAGATGGGTCGCGCGAGCTAGTGTCACCTGACGACGCGGTTGTGCGATTGACGTCGTCAAGCTGATCGGAGATCGTTCAGCGCCTGGATCGCCTGATTGTTGTTCGATGAGCGGCGGTTCAAATTTGCCGGTTTGTGATTGTCGGAACTGACTTGCGATATCGACCGATGCTAAATCGCGATTTAGTGGAAGGCGTTACGCTGGTCGCGATTGACCGTCGCCGCGATTGTCGCGGCCAAATCGCTATCTTCGGGTTCGACGCGATGCCCTTCACGCCGGTCCGGTCGTTTGTCATTTTGGACGTTCCCGAGGGGGCTTCGCGCGGCAGACACGCGCTCTCGTGTGACGAGTTTTTATGGGTTGCCGCAGGCTCCTGCCGTGCCTCCTTCGCGAACGGAACGCAAAAATCGTCCTTTAAGCTTGACTACGGCGGGCACGGTGTGTTGGTGGCGGCAGGCGTCTGGATCGAGTTGAATCATTTTGCACCTGGGACCGTGGTCTTTGGGTTTTCACCGGTGCCGTACGCGGAAACCCGGAAATTTGACAAACCACAACTCGACTTGATTGCGGCGCGGACCAGAATGTGATTCCCCAAGCCGATCCGAAACGGCGGCTGTTCGAGGTGCGCGACGAGATCCGGCGGGCCGTCGACCGCGTCCTCGACCGCGGCATATTCATTCTCGGCGAAGAGGTTTCGGCTTTCGAGGCGGAGTTCGCGCAGTACGTGGGCGCGCGGCACGCGGTCGGAGTGTCATCCGGTACCCAGGCGCTATCGCTTGCGCTTGCGGCGCTCGGTGTCGGCCGCGGCGACGAGGTGATTACCGCTGCGATGACGTTCACGGCCACCGCGAGCGCCATCGAAGCTGTCAATGCCGTACCGATATTTGTCGACGTCGATCCGGCGACACGATGCATCGATCCTGTCCTGGTCGGCGCCGCGGTCGGTCCGAAGACGACCGCGATCGTGCCGGTGCACTTGCACGGCTTTCCCGCGCCGATGCTACCGCTCCTCGCCATCGCGGCGCGCCACGGCTTGGCGGTGGTCGAGGATTGCGCGCAGTCGCATGGCGCAACGATCGCCGGACGGCGCACCGGCACGTTCGGGCACGCCAACGCGTTCAGCTTCTATCCGACTAAGAATCTTGGCGCCGTCGGTGACGGTGGCGCTATTACCACAGACGATCCCGCTATCGCGGCCAAGCTGAAGCGGCTACGCAGCTACGGCTTGGATGAAGCCGAGCAGTGCGTCGAGCCCGGCGTCAACGGCCGGCTCGACGAGCTGCAGGCCGCCATCCTGCGGGTTTTGCTGCCGTCGCTCGACCGTGACAATGCTGAACGCCGCCTGCTGGCCGCCCGTTATCGCGCAAAACTTGCAAGTCATGCCCCGTGGCTGCCGTTGGACGATGACGGTGCCGTCTACCATCAGTTCGCGGTTGCGGTGCCCAAGCGCGATCGGATTCGTTCAATCCTTGCCGCCAGGCACGGCATCCAAACTGGTATCCATTACCTGCGCGGTGTGCACCGGCATCCGCATTTCCAACGTCTCGGTGTCCTCCTCCCGGTCACCGATCGGCTGGCGGACGAACTGCTCAGCCTGCCGATCCAGCCGCAGATTGCG
>DATNNI010000563.1:0-2201 GCA_035601915.1 Xanthobacteraceae bacterium | reverse complement strand
AGGGGTTCGTTAAGGTGACGTTGGTAGTCGGCCACCGGTTCGGATCTTTTCCCCTGTGGCTTTTATGCACTAGTTGATTGTGGCGGATTGTGCGACCCGTCTCAAATCGGAGTTTTAATTGAGGTCAGCGCGATGAAAATGCTTCTTGCTGTTGTCTGTGCAATGCTGCTGACAGTGGCCGTTGTCCAAGTCTCGAAAGATCAAGCTTCAACGGGCATTTCCGTTGCGCAGTTGGGCAAGGGAAAAGGTAAAGGGAAGGCGCCGGCGCCGCCGCCGATCGTTTCCAAGGGCTGACCTTAGCAGTTTAGAAGCCGCCTCTTTGCGCGCCCGAGCGTCAAAGTGCTTACGGATTATCCACAACAGGCACCGGACCGGCTGACGGCGCGTTCAGGGTGGGTTATTATCAAAACCCCATGGCTCGCCACTACAGCCCCGCGTGGCTGGTCGCCATGGCAATGCCGCGCAATCGACAGGATTGGCCCGGCATGTGGCAAGGCATCTACAACAGAGAGGGCGCAGGTGAAACATCATTTAGTGTTTGCGGCGGTAGTCGCCGCATCCTTTGTTTGTCCGCTCGCCGCACACGCACAGGGCATTCCCGACGGCGTCACGCACGGCGCTTATGTGGGGACGGAGACGGCCGGTCCGATCGGCGCAGTGGTTGGCGGAGCTGTTGGCGGCGTCATTGGCGGCGTCGATGGCTTGCTCGGCATCTATCCGGTCGCACCGCCGTCGCCGGTATATCGTCGCCGGAATTATATCCGGCATTCATATCATTACTACCGTCACAGACACACGGTCAGCTAAAACGCGCCCACGGCGGCCGGGCCGCTCTGTGAGTCTCCTACGGGCTTGGCGCCCCATTCTGTGGGGTTGCCCCCCCGGGGGCGGATAGCTGATCAACCGGAACTGCGCCTCATTTCTTTGGGGTGCTGTGGAATTGTTCCAGGCCCCGCGCGCATAGTCCTCCCAAGGTCCGCGCGCCTCGGGCGTGACCGAGCCGCTAATGCGACATCAGCCGAACAACGCAAGCGGCAATCAACAACATTACGATCACACCGGCGAGCGCGACGGTGGGTAAATCCACACTGCGCTGATCGGATGCCATAACGGCCCCGAACGCAAACCCCACCAATAGATCGTTCTGATTTCCGGCATGGAAGTTGCTGCTAAGCTTCGCTGCCCCTCTCCGTGGGGAAGGTCCCGCGCAAGGACCTTGAACGCCCCGGTCGCTTTCCCAAATTCGGGCCGGGGCTTCTCATTTCTGGGCGGGATGCTGGCCAAATTGAATGGGTTTTCCCGCCCCCCAGCCCCAAGGTGCTCGTCTAGAGCCGGCTGCGTATCGCGGGGCTTTGGTTTTGGGACTTTCGATGCGAACCAAAAGGCCGGGCGCGGGTTGGTCCGGTATGAAGAGACGATCAGGAAACCCGGCACCCGATCCGTGGCTCGCGAAAGTTCTTTTTGGCTTGCTTCTGACCGTCCTAGTTGTCAGCGAGGCGGCCTTGTATTCCGGGGTTGCCACCATTCCAGAGAACTGGCCTTTAGGATAATCGAAGTCCGAATAATGCGCGCGCTGATAATCCGCAATTGGCCGGACCTGGCCACCAAGCTGCCGCCGAGCAATAACTGACCGAGGCCGCCGCTTCCCGCGGTCCTGGTCCGCATGGAAACCTGCTTCGAAGCTAGAGTTCAGCGATTTGCTCAACCAAAGCTACGATACGTCGCATCTTGGTATCGCGCACGTTGGTGAACGCCTTTGAAAGAGCGAAGCCGTCGCGCGAGCCAAATGAAGCCCTCAATGTTGGCTATCTCCTTCGAGCCGGCGTTACCGACAGCCTTTGCCGACGTTTCGGCGAAAAAGAAATCCGGCCTTACCTTTAAGACATTGGCGATTTGTTGCAGCCGGCTGGCGCTCACGCGATTAACGCCCTTCTCGTATTTCTGCACTTGTTGAAAGGTGACGCCGACCGCTTTGCCTAGCTCGGTCTGTGACAAGCCGCGCACCATCCGCTGCATGCGTATCCGCGCGCCGACGTGCTGATCTACTGGATTTGCGATCTTCTTTGCCATTAGGAAAAACACACACGAAGCTTGCGCTTAGATAACTGGCGTCGTCAATCGGTGTGCCTATCTAGCCCGTATGGGGAACCTTGTTGGCAGCGTCGATTATGTCCAGCATGAACACACGATCAGGAAAACCG
>DATNNI010000562.1:0-2979 GCA_035601915.1 Xanthobacteraceae bacterium | reverse complement strand
TGAATTGATCCCGGCGGGATCATTGTTGGTCCACGCATGGGCCGGCGAGGCGCTCATTCCCAGCATCATCGATGCGCTGATCGCGGGGGACAAGACGGCTTTCCACCACTTCGAAGCCTCGACGCCCTACTTCGAAGGCTGCCTGCCGATCGAAGTGATGGCCGAGCGCGGACGGGAAACGCTGCGCCATGGCCCGATGAAGCCTTTCGGCCTGACCGATCCGCGACAGCCATCCACAAAGCCTTATGCGGTCGTACAGCTGCGTCAGGACAACAAGCTCGGCACGCTGTTCAACATGGTGGGCTTCCAGACCAAGCTGAAGCATGGCGAGCAGGCGCGTATCCTGCGGACCATTCCGGGGCTCGCCAACGCGGAATTCGCCAGACTCGGCGGCTTGCACCGCAATACTTTTCTCAACTCGCCAAAACTTCTCGATGCGACTCTGCGGCTCAAGGCGATGCCGCGGCTACGCTTTGCCGGCCAAATCACCGGTTGCGAAGGCTACGTCGAATCGGCGGCCATCGGGCTCCTGGCCGGCCGGTTCGCCACCGCGGAGCGGCTCGGCGAAGAACCGCAAATCCCGCCGCCAACCACGGCACACGGCGCCCTCCTCGCGCACATCACCGGAGGACACGTCGAAGCCTCGGATTCGGGACAGCGCTCGTTTCAGCCCATGAACGTCAATTTCGGATTATTTCCGCCGCTCCCACCCGGCACGCGCCGCGGCGACCGGAAACAAGCACTTGCCGAGCGCGCGCTCGCCGACCTTGCCCAATGGAGCGGCGCCCCCGTTCTGCGCGCCGCCGAATAATGAATTCACCGCGCAATTCTTTTCGGGTTGCGCGCCGCGCGCCAGATCAGCCATTGCCGCCGCCACAGTGAAATTTCAGCCGGTCGAAACGCCGGGCTTCTCTCAAGGCGATCGAGCAAAGGTCCGACGATAGCGAGCGGCAGCAACGCCGGGATGGCAGGAGGAGGGAATTGCGACATTTGTTCGCGAACGCTGACGAGCTTCCGGCGCGCGAATGCCCGCAATTCGCCGAGCGCGGCTCCGAGACCTGGCGACGGGTGCCCGGCCGAAAGGTCGTGGAGGTCGACGCCGTATTCGGCCAACAGCGTTGTCGGCAAATAAAATTGCCGCCGCGCGACGTGAAGCGGAAGAGCAGACAATAGGCCTGTCACCGCGTAAGCCACGCCTGCCGGCACGCAGATCGCGTCGGCCTCGACCTCGGCGAGGATTTGTGCGGCGAGCGCGAACAGCGCCGATGACGTTTGCCTTGCGTAAGTTTCGAGCTGGGCCAGGTCACGCATCGGCTCGTCGTAGAGGTCGAAACGGCGCGCCTCGACCATGCCGATCAACCGCGGCGGCGGAAGCCGGTAGCGCTCCATAACCGTCAGCAGGGCGGCCGCAACCGGATTGGCGCGCGCTTCGCCGCCCCGTTCGCCGGCGATCACGTCGCTCCACCACTGCAGGCGAATTTCGCCCGGCAGCGCCGCATGCGCGGCCTCGCGTACACGCGCTATTTCGGCGTTGAAAGCGTAAAGCCCGTAGAGCGCCTCGCGCTTTTCGGCGGGCGCAAATAACGAGGCAACGAAGCGGTCACGATCCGCTTGCCGAACCAGTTCGGCGCAATAGGCTAATTCATCCACGATGCCGGCAAGCTTAGCATTCAATCCGCTGCGATTAGACCCGCGCCGACCCGCCGGCCCTCCAAAAACATGACGTTGTAGGTGCGCACCGCCGGACCGGTGGTCATGACATCGAGTGAAATATTGGCCTCGCGAAAGCGGGCACGGAGCGATGGCGGTGGCATCCAGGGCTCCGATCCGGTGCCCAGCAGGAAAAAATCGAGGTCGGCGGCGTGGGCAAAAACGGGCGAAAAGGCTTCGTCTGTTAACGCTGCGGGTGTGGCGACCGGCCACGCCCAAATGCCGTCCGGCAAGCAAAGGAGCGAGCCGCGATGCGACATGCCGCCGAACCGAAAACCGCCTTCGCCGTGTGCATCAATCACCACCTGCTGCGGCAGATGCGGATCCTGCACTAGTGTCCCGATTCCGAAGTTCGTATCATTGTGTGGCACTCTCGTTTGCGAACTTCGGGATCGAAGGACACTAGCAAATTATCATTCTAGTGTGGCTTTTGGTTCAGAAGCCCGCATGATGCGTTCGCGGCAAGAATGATGCGGACTTCTGAACCGCCACATTAGCGGCGGGCCCGCGCGCGCCGGGACGTTGGCGCAGGCGGCGACGGCGTCGTCGGAGCGGTCGGCGGCGCGATCGGTACTTGCGCCTCGTTCTCCTCCGGCTCGCCCAGCCGCGTCCGTCCGACGCCGAGATAGATCAGGATCGGCGAGGCGATAAACACCGACGTATAGGTGCCGACCAGCACGACGCCAAACATCATGGTGGCGGTGAAGCTGCGGATCGCATGGCCGCCGAACAGGAGCAGCGCCAGCAGCGACAGCGACACCGTCAAGTGGGTGACGATCGAGCGCGACAGCGTGGCGTTGATCGACGCGTTGAGCAGATCGGGCATCGACATGCGCTTATAGCGGCGCAACATTTCGCGAATGCGGTCGTAGATCACCACCGTGTCGTTGAGCGAGTAGCCGAGGATGGTGAGCAGCGCGGCAATGCTGGTGAGGTCGAAATCGATGCCCGTCAGCGACATAAATCCGACGGTGAGCACAAGATCGTGCACGTTGGCGATCATGGCGCCGAGCGCGAACTGCCATTCGAATCGGAACCACAGGTAGATCAGAATGGCGCCGATGGCGAGCACCAGCCCGATGGTTCCGTACGACAGAAGCTCGGTGGAAACGCTCGGTCCCACCACTTCGACGCGGCGGTACTCGACGTCGTTGCCGAGCGCCTCGCGCACTTTCTGCACCGCTTGTTGCTGCGCGACGTCGCCCCCCGGCTGTTCGGAAATGCGGATCAGCACGTCGTTAGGGGCGCCGAATTGCTGGAGCTGGAAAT
>DATNNI010000561.1:0-2139 GCA_035601915.1 Xanthobacteraceae bacterium | reverse complement strand
TGGCTCGCGAGCTTCTCGGAATCACTGCCGAGGAAGTCCCGGATATCACCGGGGCCTCATTGGTGCCTGACAATCCCGACGCGCAGCGGCGCCTGAAAGAGGCTCTGCGGCTTCTCTCCGCGGGGTCGGATGGTCAGGGAGTCGTCATCGAACTGCGCCGCAAGGACAACGGCCGCCCAGTCTGGGTCCAATGGTGGTCGAGACCCGCGCGTGAAGGCGACTATACGCGCTCCATGTTCGTTGACATCACCGAACGGGTGCTTTTGGAACGAGAGCAGGCGCGGCTCACGGCTCAAAACTCGTATCTTCGAGAGGAATTGAAATCGGTCCACAATTTCGAGGAAATCATCGGCGCGAGCGCAGGGATCTTGAAAGTGATGGGCCAGGTGAGCAAGGTCGCGCCAACGGACGCCTCCGTGCTGATCACCGGCGAGACCGGCACGGGCAAGGAATTGATCGCGCGCGCCTTGCACTCCGCGAGTCCGCGCGCTGAGAAACCGTTCATCAAAGTCAATTGTGCCGCATTGCCGGAAGGGCTGGTCGAGAGCGAGTTGTTCGGTCACGAGCGCGGCGCATTCAGCGGCGCGATTCAGCGTCGTATCGGACGGTTCGAACTCGCCCATACGGGCAGCATCTTTCTCGACGAAATCGGTGAGCTGTCGTTGGACGTGCAGGTGAAGCTGCTACGCGTCCTTCAGGAACGTGAAATCGAACGCATCGGCGATAGCCAGCCGATCAAGACGGACGTGCGGATCATTGCCGCGACCAATCGCGACCTGCCCAAGCAGGTTGCTCAAGGGGCATTTCGCGCAGACCTTTTCTACCGGCTCAATGTGTTTCCGATCATGGTTCCGCCGCTCCGTGAGCGAAAAGCGGATATCCCGCTGCTGACACATTTCTTCGTGCAGAAGCATGCGCCGCGGATCGGCCGGCGGATCGAATCCGTCGATGCCCAAGGGTTGCAGCGGCTGGTGGAGTACCCATGGCCCGGCAACATTCGGGAACTCGAGAACATCATCGAACGCTCTCTCATTTTGAATGACTCCGAGGTGCTGCAGGTGGAGTCGGAACTGCTGACGGGCACCACAGCCAAGGCGACGGCCACGTCGGCCAGTGTCCCACCGGCCGCGCCGGCCAACGATCTGAATTCGGTGCAGCGCGAGCATATTCTGAGCACGCTGCGCGAAGTCAATTGGGTCATCGAAGGGGAGTACGGCGCCGCAGTTCGCCTGGGACTCAAGCCCGCCACACTTCGCCATCGGATGAAAAAGCTCGGCATCGAGCGCTCCCGCGACAGGTGACGGCCGCCGCAACTGGTGACGGCGGCGCGGAGGATTGGCGGCCGGCCCGCGCGCGTACCTCTTCGAGATTGCCAAACACGGGTTCCTGCCGCGCGATCTTCCAAACTTGGTCCGACATTTGCATGGATGGCGGAAGGGCAGGTGGAGAACGCCAATATGCTTCGGATAGTTGAGACGAATGAGATCTTGATGACGACGGTGAGTCTCGAGGGCAAGCTCTTGATCTCCTGGGTGCCGGAGGTTCGGACTGCAGTGTCTGCGGCGCTCACGCGGGGCGGGGTCTATTTGGATCTTGCGAACCTGCTATTCGCCGATGCCGCAGGCATCCAACTCCTACGTGAACTCATCGACGGCGAACGCGTACAGCTGAAAGCGACCTCGCCCTTCCTCGCTGCCCTTCTCGCGGCAACTCACTGAACCTCCGCCTCCGCAATATGCGGTGGGCTATCCGCAATCGGCGGTGGGCAACTCCTCAAATTCACGCAAGCTTTCCCGCAATCCGCCTCCGGCGGTCCAAAAATTCCCGATTTCCAGTTGGCACGATCATTGCTCAATGCCCTTAGGAGCGAACTGAATTTCCCGGCTCCACACTCGACTACCCAAATTTGGGAGACATGATCATGGACACCTCCTCTGCCTTCGACGCGGACATGCCTGATTTCTCGCCGGCCACCTGCCCGTCACCGGGCGCCGACCCGGACGCGCCGAACCGGCAGGACAAACTTGGCTTCCAGGCTCTTTGCACGAGGCTGCGCCCGGATCTGCTTCGATTTGCGCAGTGGCTGACGCGCAATAATTCGCTCGCCGAAGACGTGGTCCAGGAATCCCTCTTGCGCGC
>DATNNI010000560.1:0-5646 GCA_035601915.1 Xanthobacteraceae bacterium | reverse complement strand
GCACCACCAAGGACCGCGACGACACGGCGCCGTGCATCATCGCCGGACCGACCTGCGATAGCGTCGACGTTCTCTACGAAAAGACGCCCTATAATCTGCCGGTGTCGCTCGCCATCGGCGACAAAGTCTTGATCGAAGCCGCCGGCGCCTACACGACGACCTATTCGTCAGTCGGGTTCAACGGCTACCCGCCGCTGCGGCAATACGTGATCTGACGTGCTCTCATTCCGGATCGCCGCCAACGGGAGATCGCGCGTTCACGCGCGAGACGCGCTGTTGCCCGAAGTGGCCGGCCCGATCACAAGCTCGGCGGCGACTCCGGAATCCATAATCACAGGTGAGCGAATATGGATTCCGGGCTCCCGGGCCTCAGCCCGCGCCCCGGAATGACGGTGCTACTTCGGCTGGACGTTGGGATTGCCGCCGGGGGTGCCCGGCGGCGGGATCACGGCTTTATCGCCGGTGCTCGGCGTCGGCGCTTTCATCGCCGGGTCGACATCCGGCGGGCATATGACCGCCGCCGTGTCATTGAGCCTTTGACTCGGCTCGTTTTGCTTCGCCTGCTGCCGCTCCTGCGGCGTGCAGCCCGTGGTGTCGGCGGCCCGCGCGTGCCCGATTGCGGCACACAAAACGGCAAGCGCGAATGCGGGCCCTATCTTGATCATCTTCATGCGAGTTCCCGGCGCAGAAATGGCTGTCAGTCAACGGATAGGCGGAGCCGGGGTTCCGCGCCGTTTCGTCAGGCGGCCCACTCGATATGGGCCTTGATGGCCTTGCACTCGTCGTCGATCCAGCCGTGCGGCCGCGCTTTTTCGATCATGGCGGAGAAATTCTCCTGCCACGCGGCGTCCCGGTCGACGCCGGGCCACTGGCGCAATGCCTCCTGGGAAATCCAGGCGGTCTCCGGATCCGGCAATTCGGCTTTGCCCGCGGTCGCCTTGCGCACCGCATCAAGTCGGTCGCGCCCACCCTCGACCACGAGCTTGAAAGTGCGAAAGTTGCTTAGGTCTTCGAACGACAATTCGCCGGCTGCGGTGAGTTTCAGAAACACGATGCCCTCCCAAAGAGCTTAGCTGAGATCGATAATCCCGGCGTCGCCGTCCTCGGTGCCGAAGGCAAGCGACTGGCCGTCCGGGCTCCAGCCGAGTGCGGTCACGGGCGCCGCGGCGGGTTTTCGTGCCAGGATTTCCGCGCCATCGGCAACGCGGATAAGCAATATCATACCGTGGTCGAAGCCCGTGGCGACAATCCCCTGACCCGGATGAGCGGCAACGGTCGTGACGCGATGGTCGGACGGCGCCAGCAGGCGCGGCTCTTTGCCCATGGGCCCATCCTTCCCCTGGAACGGCCACAGGATCAGTTGTGTCGCGCCCGACGTGGCGAGCCAATCGCCATCCGCCGTCCAGGCGAGCGAGGTTACCCGCGTGGCGTAGCCGGACATGCGCATGTGCTTGCCGTCAGCGAGCCTCCAACCGTGCAGCATCGGCTCCTGCATGCTGGTTACGAGAAAGCGGCCGTCGGGACTCACCGTCGCACCGAGATGCGAGCCTTTCCATTCGAGCTTTTCGGCTGCCGCTCCGGTCGCGTTGGGAAACCATAGCGTCGCGCCGTTATAGTGCGCGACGGCGAGGCGGAAGCCTTTTGGCAGGAAGGCGAGGCCTCCTACCGTCGACAGCACCTCCAATTCCCGCTGCTCCTTGCCCTGGACAAAAGCCGTTTTGCCCGCTGACCAGGCGACGGCGCTGCCGCGCCCCAGCGCGACGTGATCAATCCAACGGTGTTTTTCGTCAGTTGCGAGCGTCCGGATTTCGCCCTTTGCGTTTGTCGCAGCTAGCTTGCCGTCGTCGCCACCGGACACGACGCGCTTTTCATCTGCGGCCGTGGCGAGGATCGCGCCATCATGGACGGCGACGCGGCGCGGTTCGCCTTTGGGCTCGGCGAACACCATCGTCTCCTCGCCAAGCACAAACACGGCGGTATGGCCCAGAAAATGCGTGGCGATGACTGCGCCAGCCGCCGCCACAGCGTAGGTGCGTTCAACAACGGAAACTGTCTCGCTGCGGCTGTCGGTCATGAAAGCATTAACGCCCGCGCATGACGAATTGGGCGACCGTCACGCGATGCAGCTTTCAAAACCTCTCCGGATTGTCTCCTCCGGCAGGTTGCGGCCAATGAATACGGCGCGGCTGAGACGCTGCTCATCCTTACGCCACGGCTGCTGGTGGTCGCCGTCGAGGATCATATGCACGCCCTGGAAGACGAACCGCTCGTCGTCATTCTTGAATGAAAGAATGCCCTTGCAGCGCAGGATGTTCGGGCCTTCGATCTGCACCAGATTCTGCACCCAGGGGAAAAACTTGTCCGGATCGAGCGGTTTCTCGCTCTTGAGCGAAACCGACTTCATGTCTTCGTCGTGATAGTGCTTGAGCCCGCCGTGGCCGTGATGGTGCTCATGGCCGTGCTCGTGATGATGATCGTGGTCGTGATCGTGCCCGTCGCCGGCGAGGAAATCCGGCTCGATATCGAGGATGCGGTCGAGATCGAAAGCCTTGCGGTCGAGAACCTGATCGAGCGCAATTTTCGCGCGTTCGGTCTTGTGCAGTTTGGCGTAGGGGTTGATGCTGCGGATGCGCGCCTCGACGTCGCTCAGTTCTTCCGCGGACACCAGATCGGTCTTGTTAATCAGGATCACGTCGGCAAAGGCGATCTGATTCTTGGCTTCCGGCGCGTCCTTAAGCCGATCCTTGAGCCATTTTGCGTCGGCGACGGTGACCACCGCGTCGAGCTTGGTCCTGCGCCCGACATTCTCGTCGATGAAGAAGGTTTGCGCCACCGGCGCCGGATCGGCGAGCCCCGTGGTCTCGACGATAATGGCGTCGAACTTTCCCTTCCTGCGCATCAGGCCGTCGAGAATGCGCACGAGATCGCCGCGAACGGTGCAACAGATGCAGCCGTTATTCATCTCGAACACTTCCTCGTCGGCGCCGACGACCAAGTCGTTGTCGATGCCGATTTCGCCGAATTCATTGACAATGACGGCGTATCTCTTGCCGTGCGGCTCCGACAGAATGCGGTTGAGCAAGGTGGTCTTGCCGGCGCCGAGATAGCCGGTGAGCACCGTCACCGGAATCTTGCCGGCCGAAGATAGTTCGGACATGCGGTCCCTCCTGCACCGGCTATATAGGTAATCCGCCGCCCGCGTAAAACTTCAGCCTTTGCAATCCAGTGGCCGCGCTGGCGCCGCCGATCCAAGGCGTGATCCGATTGTCTCGAGGGCAGCGAAAGAGACATTGCGGGTGAAATGTTATAATGTTACATTAATTGACATTCGCGTTGTTTCTAAAGGAAAATCCGGGATCTCCATGAAGCGGCTTGTCGGGATTGCGGCTGCGCTTTTCTTTACTTTGATCGTTGTGTCGGTATCGCACGCTGCCGACGGAAAAATAGCCGTCGTCGCGGCGGAGAATTTCTACGGCGACCTCGCTCGACAGATTGGCGGCGACCGCATCGCCGCCTCAAGCATCCTGAGCAATCCGGATCAGGACCCGCATCTCTTCGAGGTCTCTCCCGCGATCGCTCGGCAGATCGCCGATGCGCAAATCGTGATCTATAACGGCGCCGACTACGATCCCTGGATGGTGAAGCTATTGGCCGCGTCGCCGCGGCCCGACCGGGTCGTTATCGTCGCCGCCGACCTCGCGGGTAAGCGCGCCGGCGACAATCCGCACCTTTGGTACGAGCCGGGCACCATGCCGGTGGTCGCCGGCGCGCTCGCCGCGGCGCTCGCCAAGGCGGATCCCGCCCATACTGATGATTACGCCGCGCGGCTGAAGACCTTCGTGGCCTCGCTTGCCCCGATCAACGAAAAGATCGCCGCGCTGCGGGCCAAATTCGCCGGCGTCGCGGTGACCGCCACCGAGCCGGTATTCGGTTACATGGCGGATGCGCTCGCCCTTAAAATGCGCAACGAGCGCCTGCAGCTTGCGATCATGAACGACACCGAGCCGAGCGCGCGCGACATCGCCGCCTTCGAACGTGACCTGAAAACGCACAAGGTGCGCGTGTTGTTCTACAACGAGCAGGCGTCGAATAAACTGATACAGCATCTCGTCGAGCTCGCCCGCGCCTCGAATATTCCGGTGGTCGGCGTAACGGAAACCTGCCCGCCGGACATGACCTTCCAGGAGTGGATGCAACGCGAGCTTGATGCCTCCCAGCACGCACTGGTGTCCCAATTCCGAAGTTCGCATGAGCAAGCGGCAATCACATTTGCGAACTTCGGAATTAAGGGGACACCAGCCAAACTATTGATCTAGTGTGGCCCTGGTTCAGAAGTCCGCATGATAAGGGGCCGGCAAAAATGATGCGGACTTCTGAACCGCCACACTGGCCGGCCCATCTTCATGACGGTGATTGAACTCGATCGGGCGACCATCAAGCTTGGTGGCCGCAACGTCCTCAACGATACCAGTCTGACCATCGGGCAGGGCGAGTTCATCGGTGTGCTCGGGCCGAACGGCGCCGGCAAGACCACGCTGATGCGGGCCATTCTCGGATTGGTGCCGGCAAGCTCGGGCGCCATTCGCGTATTCGATAAACCACCCCGCCGTGGCAATCGGCAAATCGGCTACCTGCCGCAGGTGCGCACCGTGTTGCCGGACCTGCGCATTCGCGGCCTCGATTTCATCGCCAGTTCCGTGCATGGCGAGCGGTGGGGCGTGCCGTCGCTTACGCGCGCCGACCGCGCCATGATCGAAGCGATGCTGGCGGCGGCCGGCGCCGGCGAGCTGAGCCGCCGGCCGCTGTCCAAAATGTCCGGCGGCGAGCGCCAGCGGCTATTGCTGGCGCAAGCGCTCCTCGGCGAGCCGCGGCTCCTGCTGCTCGACGAACCACTGATCAGTCTCGATTACCATTATCAAGAGGCGGTGATCGAGCTGGTCCGCCGGCAAGCCCGCGAGCGCGACATCACCGTGCTGTTTAGCGCGCACGAGCTTAACCAGTTGATCGGTGCGCTTGACCGCGTTCTCTACCTCGGCAACGGCCGTGCTGCGCTCGGAACGATCGACGAAGTGGTCACGACGCCGGTGCTCTCCGAGCTTTACGGCACCGACATCAACGTCGTGCGGGCTGACGGCCAGATCTTCGTGCTGTCGCGCGGCCGCAGCGTGGAACATTCCGACCATGCGCATGACGGTCATCACCACGATAACGGCCATGCTTGACTACGATTTCATGCAGAACGCGTTCGCGGCCGCCGGGATCGCTGCCGTCGTGTCCGGCTTGGTCGGCTATTTCTTGGTGCTGCGCGGCCAGACTTTTGCCGGGCACGCGCTCGGACATATCGGCTTTGCCGGCGCAACCGGCGCGGTGTTGATCGGCATCGCCCCGATTTGGGGCTTGGTCGGCCTCACCGTCGCGGCCGGCGTAGCTATGGGCATGCTCGGCGAGCGCATAAGCGGCCGAGACGTTGCCATCGGCGTCGTGCTCGCCCTGGCTCTGGGTTTTGGACTTTTGTTCCTGCACTACTACACAGCCTTTGCTACCCAGGCGACGGCGCTCCTGTTCGGCAATGTGCTCGCGGTCGACCGATCCACCATTGTCACCCTTTTGGGCCTTGCCGTGGTGACGCTCCTGGGGCTGGCGGCA
>DATNNI010000559.1:0-2160 GCA_035601915.1 Xanthobacteraceae bacterium | reverse complement strand
CACGCCGAGGAGATCGCGCGCTGGTGCGACACGCGCGTTGCGCTCGACACGCCGGTCAATATTCATTTGACCGGCTGCCATAACTCCTGCGCGCAGCACTACGTCTCCGAGATCGGGCTGCTGGCGTGCAAAGTGCAGGCGGACGAGGAGGCCGATCCGGTCGAGGGTTATCACATCTATGTCGGCGGCGGATTTGGCCCGAACGCGGCGCTCGGCCGCGAGCTCTACCGTGATGTCGTTGCCGAGGAGGTGCCGCGCACCGTCGGCCGCATCCTCAAGGCCTATCTCGCGCATCGTTCCAGCCGCGATGAGAATTTCCTCGACTTTTCGCGCCGGCATGAGGTCGACGCGCTGAAAGCCATGAGCGAGCTGGAGGCCGCCGAATGAACATGGCGCCGCCGCCGATCCCGTCATTCATTCCTGAATCGGCGCCGTTCACGCCGGAGCAGCGCACCTGGCTCAACGGCCTTTTCGCCGGTCTGTTCGGCTTACAGGATGGCGTGACGCGGCTCTCTAGCGCGGACGCCGGTACGCTTTTGGCCGGATTGATCGACGGCACGGCCGTTCCCGCGGAGGCCGAGCAAATAGACGATGGGGCCCCTTGGCACGATCCGGCCATGCCGCTCCCCGAACGCATGAAACTCGCGGACGGCCGGCCGTTGCCGCGGCGAATGATGGCGGCGATGGCGCAGCAGGATTGCAGCCAGTGCGGCTACAATTGCAAAGACTACGCGGATGCGCTGGTCGCAAAATCCGAGAAGCGGCTGAACCTTTGCGTGCCGGGAGGCAAACAGACGTCCCGCATGCTCAAGCAGCTCTATACCGAGCTCGACGGCGCAATGATTCCGGCGCCCGCCGCCCCGCCGTTGCAACCAGCCGCGCCGGCGGTTACGCCCGCGCCCGGCCGCTCGCGCGACAACCCGGCGGTCGCCACTTTTCTCTCGCGCCGGCGTCTCAACAAAGCGGGCTCGGAAAAGGAGACCTGGCACATCGACATCGATCTCGCCGGCACCGAGCTCGATTACGTCGTCGGCGATTCGTTCGGCATTTATCCCACCAACGACCCCGATCTCGTCGCGGCGGTGTTGGCCGCGATCGACGCGCCGCCGGATTTTCCCATCGCCGAGCGTACTTTGCGCGACGTGCTCACCGACAGCGTATCGCTTGCGCCGGCGCCGGACATCCTGTTCGAGCTGATGTCCTATCTGACCGGCGGTGACCGGCGCGCCAAAGCCAAGTTGCTCGCCAAAGGCGGCGATCCCGATGGTGATGCCGCCGCGCTCGACGTACTTGCGGCGCTACAGAAATTCCCCGGCATCAGGCCCGACCCCGAGGCGTTTGTCGAAGCGCTCGAGCCGTTGCAGCCGCGGGTTTATTCCATCTCCTCGTCGCATCGTTGTATGCCGGGCCGGGTGTCGCTGACTGTCGACGCGGTGCGCTACGACATCGAGACGCGCACGCGGCTTGGCGTCTGCTCGATCTTTCTCGGCGGCCGGGTCGCGCCCGGCGACAAGGTCAAAGTCTACGTGCAGAAGGCGCAGCATTTCGCTCTGCCGGACGATCCAGCCAAGCCGATCATCATGATCGGGCCCGGGACCGGCGTCGCGCCTTTTCGCGCGTTCCTGCACGAGCGGCAGGCAGCCAAAGCGCCGGGGCGAAACTGGCTATTCTTCGGCCACCAGCGCAGCGATTGCGACTTCTTCTACGAAGACGAATTCTCCGCCATGCACGCGGCCGGCCATTTGACGCGGCTGTCGCTCGCCTGGTCGCGCGACGGCAACGACAAAGTCTACGTGCAGCACCGCATGCGCGAGGCCGGCAGCGAACTCTGGTCATGGCTCAACAACGGCGCGCACGTTTATGTCTGTGGCGACGCGCTGCGGATGGCGAAAGACGTCGAGACCGCGCTGACCGACATTGTCGCCGAACACGGCGGCCGAACGCCGGCAGAGGCGGTTAGATTCGTCGGCGAACTCAAAGCCCAGGGCCGCTATCAGGCGGATGTTTATTAAAAACTGCGGGGGCGGCGAGGGGGCTTAGGTCGTCTCGTCCTTAAAGCTGGCTATTCCCTCGATCTTCCACTGAATTGCTAAACGGACGGCGTCGTGGGTTGCGCGTCGCTATCAGCTCCTTTCATCAAAAACTGGAGAAGCAACCCCG
>DATNNI010000558.1:0-4450 GCA_035601915.1 Xanthobacteraceae bacterium | reverse complement strand
ACCATGAATAGGAAAGGCATATCGCGGGCCAAGGCCGAAAAGCAGGTCCCGATCATCGTCGCGGGCATCTACGAGCTTGCGGGGCGACTACGCGAGCACGGCGAGGCGATCGCCGCGACCGTCGGCCAGACTCAGGCGCGCTGGCAGGTTTTGAGCGCCGCCTCAGGCCGCCCGCAGACCGTGCCGCAGATCGCCCGCGTCCTCGGCGTCACCCGGCAAAACGTGCAGCGCATTGCCAATCTCCTGGTCGCCGAGCATACCGCCGAATACCGCGACAATCCCGATCACCGCGCATCGCCGCATCTCATTCTCACCAAAAGCGGCCGCACCACGCTTGAGCGGATCACCCAGGCAGCCGCCGGCTATCACGCGGTACTCACGCAGAAGCTTTCGGCGTCGGAGGTTGCGTCATTGCAGCGCGGGTTACGCCGGCTGCTTGAGGCGGTCGCTGATGTCGATCCGTGCAATCCAAAGTAAACCCGCCCAACCGCCAGGAGACGCCAGATGAATACCCAAATTCTCGAACACTGCATGGCCGCGAGCTTTGCCGATACGCCGTTCCCCGCCGTGGTGGCGCAGCTCGCCGAAAACGGCGTGACGTCCTATACCGCCGACCTCGTGACGCTGCGCAAGACCTATTACAATTCCGGCAGCCAATCTCGCGACGAAGCCATGCCGCTCGCCGACCCGCCGGCGATAGCGCCGGCCTTCGACAGGGAGCGCGTGACCGCGACCGTCAAGGCGATCCAGCGCGAGGAAATCGGTTATGCCGAATTCCTGCGGCGGATCATGGCGGCCGGTTGTTCGCACTACGAAGTGTTCATTAGCGGCCGCAAGGCGATGTATTTCGGCCGGGACGGCGCGTTCTATACCGAGGACTTTCCGGCGAAGGCGTGAGACACATCGTCATTGCCGGACAAAAGGCGCGCACGCGCCGTCTTCGTGGCAAATGATCCGGCAGTCCATGCAGCCGGGACGTTGGCATGGCCACCCGGGTCAAGCTCAGTGGTGACGAACAGATGCCTACGGCGCCATGTTCTTTTTAGCCAATTGGTTCTTCGCCTCCGCGCTCTTGTCGCCGGCGAACTGCATGCCGCGCAGGACGTTTGGCGCTTTGCTGAACTGAATGTCGGCATAGGCGACGATCTCGACGCGGTTGCCCCAGGGATCGAGGAAATCGACAAACGGCCCATCGACCATTTTCGCGCCGGCGGCCTGCGCGAGCGCGCGGACCTGGGCGCGGTCGTCGACCACCAGGCCGAAATGGCGCGCCCGGTCCTGATGCGGTGCCTCGGTCTGCATCAGCGCCAGAAACTGATCACCCAGGTCGATGAAGGCTTGGCCTTTGCCGCGCCCGCGCAGGGTGAAGCTGAAAATCTTGCCGTAGAAAGCGAGCGCCTTGTCGACGTCGCCGACTTCAAGCGCGACGTGATTGATGCCGATGAGGCGGGGTAAGTCGGTGGGCACGTGTCGTTGCTCCCTTTTCACGGCGGCCACGGGCGCTTGGATTGATATTTGGGGAGGCGCGGCGGCGAGCGGGAGATGCGGTCGCGCCGCTATCTGGATCGGCCGACATCGGTTAGCTTTGAGGCTGCGGCGAACTTTCGGCGGCCGCGGACGTTGGCGGTAACGCCGGCTCCGGCAGGAAAGTGCGCGCCGGCAAGGAGCACGTCATGGTCAAGCTTGGCTACAAGCTTATGTCGGAGGAGCACGGACCGAACGATCTTGTCCGTAACGCCAAGCGCGCCGAAGAGGCCGGCTTCGACTTCGCCGCCATTTCCGACCACTTCTTTCCCTGGCTGATGGAGCAGGGGCATTCGCCGTTCGCCTGGTCGGTGCTCGGCGCCGCGGCGCACGCAACGAGCCGCCTTGGATTGATGACGGCGGTGACCTGCCCGACGGTGCGCTATCACCCCGCGATTATCGCGCAAGCGGCCGCGACCGTCGCCCTGCTCAGCGGCGGCCGCTTTACACTTGGGCTCGGCGCCGGCGAGCGGCTCAACGAACACATCGTCGGCGACGGCTGGCCCGGACGCGCCGAGCGCCAGGAACTTCTTGCCGAGGCGCTCGACATCATCCAAGGCCTGCTTTCCGGCAAACTTAAGAATTATCGCGGCAAGCATCTGAACCTCGACCACGCTTGGTTGTTTGACCGGCCAAAGGAGAAGCCGCCGGTGATTGTTGCCGTCGCCGGCCCGCGCGGCGCCGCCACCGCCGCCGCCAAGGCCGACGGCCTCATTGCCACCGAGCCTAAGCCGGAGCTGATCGAAGCCTACGGTAAGGCCGGCGGCAAAGGCCCGCGCTATTGCGAAATCGCGATGTGCTACGCCGCGCGCGAGGACGAAGCCAAAAAGACCGCGCACAAATACTTCCGCTGGTCGCTGACCGGATGGCCGGTGATGGCGGAATTGCCCGACCCCGAAGGTTTTGCCGCCGCGAGCCAGACCGCGACGCCCGACGACGTCGGCGAGAAAATCAGCTGCGGGCCGTCGGCCGACAAGCACTTGCAGGCGATCGAGAAGTTTGTGAAAGCGGGATTCGACCATATTGTTCTGACCCAGATCGGCCCGCAGGAGGACGCGTTTTTCGACTTCTTCCAGCGCGAACTTAAACCCGCGCTGGCGGCAAAGAGGGCGGCGTAGCGCGGGCCTGCGTGCAATGCGCCCTCTCGTTCCGTTTCTACCCGCCCGCCTGCTGACGATAAGCTTCGGTTAACTCGGGACGAATTGCCCTTCACCGTCTGGCGTAGTATATTTATGCCATGATCCGGTCGTGGCGCAATTCCGTGACCCGCAAGGTTTGGGAAGGTGGCCAGTCAAACCAGCTTCGCGGGCTCGATTTTGAAACGGCGATTGATCTGCTACTGGCGCTGAATGTCGCCAAGGCCCTAAGCGACCTCAGCCCGCTGAAGAGCGTAGGTCTGTATAAACTGAAAGGTGAGCGCAAAAATCAATTGGCGATGAACGTCAATGCGCGCTGCCACATCTGTTTTGAATTTCGCAGAGGCGATGCTTACGAGGTCGAGATCACGGATTACCACAAGGGATGAGATTATGCCTATAGCCGCACACCCAGGTCGTCTGCTCAAACGGGAATTGAGTGCACGCGCGCTGAGCGCCAACCGTCTTGCGCTCGACATTGGCGTTCCGTCCGGCCGCATCACCGATATCTTGAATGGCCGGCGATCAATCACCGCGGACACGGCCGTGAGGCTCGGCCGCTACTTCGGTAACAGTGCGCAATTTTGGCTCGATTTGCAAAGTCAGTACGATATTGCCGTGATTGAGCGTGAGCGTGGAGTCGAAATCACTCGCCGTGTCCGGCCGGCCGACGCGGCGTAGGCCTGGAGGGCCCGCACTGGAGACAAGATGTTCGAGAAAGATGAAGTGCTTAAGGAGCTGCACGCCCGCCTGGTGGCGGCGGGCATCAATCCGCTCGACCCCAAGGTGCAGACGGTCAGCGAGGTGGTGAACGCGTTCTACGCCGAACGGACTCGCGAGGTGTTGCAGAAGATGCAAGAGGTTCTCAGCAAGATCGAGACTTCCGCGTCATGACCGCGATCCATCACGTCGACGTTGCCGGCTACCCGCCGCCGCATTCGCCGTATTCGCATGCGGTCATCGCCAACGGATTTGTGTTCGTGTCCGGCCAAATTCCCGTCAAGCCGGGCGGCGGCTCGACCGAAATCGCCGGCGCCACCATGGCCGAGCAGACCCGGCAATGCTTGCGCAACGTCGAAACCATCCTCAAAGCTTCTGGCTCTTCACTCGACCGCGTGGTCAAGATCACGGTGTTGCTGGCGCGGCCGGAGCTTTATCAGGAAATGAACGCCGCTTACGCCGAGTTCTTCCCCGGCAAGAGGCCGGCTCGCGTCATGGCCCGCTTCGGCGCCGATATTCCGGGCGTGCTGGTGGCAATCGATGCGGTCGCGGTGGCGTAGAAAAACGCGCATAGCGGTATGAAAGGGAGAAGACCTAAATTGACCAACTTCAAATGGGACCACATTCATCTGCGCACCACGGACCCCGAGGCGATGGCGGCGTGGTTCGAGAAATTCCTCGGCGCCGAAGTCATCCGCACCACCTTGCAGGGCGCGCCGCGCATCGACCTCAAGGTCGGCGGCGCCGACGTCTTTATCATGCCGGTCAAGGACGGAGACGGCGTCAACACCGCGCCTAAGACCCCGTATCGCGGCCTCGACCATTTCGGCCTCGCGGTCACCGGCATCGACGCCGTTGTCGTCCAACTCAAGGCCAAGGGCGCCGAATTCACCATGGAGCCGACTACTGTCCGGCCGGGCGTGCGCGTTTGTTTCCTGCGCGCGCCGGAAGGCGTGTCGGTCGAGCTCCTGGAGCGGAGCTAGTAAGCGGCGCCGCTACGCCGCGGCGCTGACCTTGCCGCCGATCGGCACCGACGCGACGGTTTTGAGGACGCGCGAGGCGATCTGGTA
>DATNNI010000557.1:0-11656 GCA_035601915.1 Xanthobacteraceae bacterium | reverse complement strand
TTACCGTCTTTGCCGAGATGAGCTTTGGCGCAGTCGCGCCGGGAACGAGGACCGTGGCGATAACGAGATCGGCGCGCCGGCACACGGTCTCGACCACGTCGCGGGTGGAGAACAACGTGCGCACGCGATTTCCGAACTGGGCGGCGAGGCGCCGCAATGCCTCAGGATTGCGGTCGAGCACCGTGACTTCGGCGCCCATGCCGGAGGCAATCAAAGCGGCGTTTCCGCCAGCGACGCCGCCGCCGAGAATGACGACGCTCGCCGAAGCCACACCGGGGACGCCGGCAAGGAGCACACCGCGGCCGCCATTTTCCTTTTCGAGACAGTGCGCGCCGACATGGGGCGCCATGCGCCCGGCTACCTCCGACATCGGTGTGAGCAGCGGCAGCGTGCCATGCGCGTCGGTCACCGTCTCGTAGGCAATCGCAGTGACGCCAGCTTGCACCAGGTCCTCGGTCTGCGCGCGGTCGGGCGCAAGATGCAGGTAAGCAAAGAGCACCTGACCGCGGCGGAGTTTCTTGCGTTCCACCGCCAGCGGCTCCTTTACTTTCACAATCAGCTCGGCAAGTCCGTAGACGGCGTCGGCATCGGCTACGATTTCGGCGCCGGCAAGTTTGTAATCGCTGTCAGGCAGACCTGCACCAGCTCCTGCGCCGGTCTCGACAAGGACGCGATGGCCCTTGTCGGTCAGTTCGCGAACCGTCGAAGGCACAAGCCCGACGCGATATTCGTTGTCCTTGATCTCCTTGGGCACGCCGACCAGCATAGCGCTCCTCTTCGTTGCAGCGACGTGCACATGCTTCCCGCGGGGATGGACGGAAGAAGACGCGCTAAGTCACATACAGGCGATCAGGCAACTCGTTCGCCGAGCCGTCGGGCGGGGCATGCGCCGCCGCAACCGTGGCGCAGCGCTCGATGGCGGCCGTAAAGCCAGCGGCGATGCGGCCTTCACGCATATGGCCGATCAGCGCATCGACCGCCGCCTGCCAATCGGCTGCGTGCACTTTCTGCGCGATACCGTCGTCGGCCAGAATTCGGGCGTACCGCTCCGCCAGCGACACGAAGATCAGCACGCCGGTCCGATTCTTGGTGTGAGCGATACGGCGCAGGACGAATTGCTCCAGCGCCGCGCGATGCGCGCGCGCGCGGCGAACCGCGCGGGGAACCAGAACCAGCCGCAGCGGCATCCAAGAAAAAATCAGCGCGAACGCGATGAACACGACAAGCTGCATCAAAAAAATCCACTGCACGCTCCGCTCCGTGAATTGGATGAGCGGCCATGGCGTCAACAGCGCCAAGACGCTCGCCCCTATGATCGGGACGTGCGCGTAGTCGGAAGATGCATGCGCCAGCACGCACACGAACTGAGCACTGGTCCTTTTCTCTGCCGCGGCGATAGCGGCGGCGACAGCGGCATGGTCCTCGGCGGTGAGCGCCATCACCAGCTCCCCGAGGCCCCGCCGCCACCCGAAGATCCGCCGCCGCCGGAAAATCCGCCTCCAAAACCGCCGCCGGAGCCGCCCCAGGAACCGCCATCGTACGGAAGGAAAACCGGACCGCCATATCCGCCGCGGCCGCCAGGGCCGCCGCGGCCACCCGGACCATTCGCATGCCGGATCAGATACCAGATGAAGAAAATCAACAGCGCGAAAAACAGGAGCGGAAATAGTTTGTTGAAGTCGCTGGCCGAACCCTCAGAGCGGACTCTGGCCTTCTGCTGCCACTCGCTCTTGTCGCCGCTCAGGACGCTGATGATGCCGTCGACGCCACGTTCGATGCCGCCGGAAGAATCGCCGGTCTTCAAGCGCGGGATTATCGCGCTGGCGATGATGACCGACGACAGCGCATCCGTGAGCGTGCCTTCGAGGCCATAGCCCACCTCGATGCGCACCTTATGCTCGGAAGGCGCGACCAAAAGGAGCACGCCGTTGTTCTTCTTGGCTTCACCGAGCTTCCAAAACCGAAACAGCTGGTTGGCGTAAGTCTCGATGTCGCTTCCCTGCAGCGATTTGACGGTGGCGACGACAAGCTGAATGCCGGACTTATCCTCGAGGCCTTTGAGCTTTGCCTCAACATCGCTCCGGCTTTCGGCGGTCATGACGCCGGCCTGATCGACCACCCGGCCGCTCAAGGCGGGAAAGTCGAAGGCGAGCGCAAGCGACGACAAGCAAAGGAGGAAGGTCAGCGCGAACGCCGCGGCCCGCGCCGGGCCGTCATTGCGGGAAGCAAAGCCCAGAAACGATCCGGCCTTCATGCGCGCATTTCCGAGTTGCCCCGCCGGCAGGCTCACGTGCTCAGAATTTCACTTGCGGGGGCTTTTCAGAACCTTCGCTCGCGGTGAACTCAGCCATCGGCTTGTTGCCTGAGAAAGCAGTCTTCGCCCAAAGCACGGTGGGGAACGTTCTTAAGGCCGTGTTGTAGGCGCGAACTGCCTCGATGTAATCGCGCCGCGCTACCGCGATGCGATTTTCGGTGCCCTCGAGCTGCGACTGCAGCGCCAGGAAATTGGCGTTGGATTTCAGATCCGGATAATTCTCCGATACCGCGAGCAGGCGGCCGAGCGCGCCGGTGAGCTGGTTTTGCGCGTCCTGGAACGCCTTCACCTTGTCCGGATCGGTAAGCTGCGAAGCGTCGATCTTGACCTGTGTCGCCTTGGCGCGCGCTTCAATAACCGCGGTCAAGACGTTTTTCTCCTGCGCCGCATAGCCTTGCACTGTAGCGACGAGATTGGGAATGAGATCGGCGCGACGCTGATATTGATTCTCCACATCAGCCCAGCGCGCTTTGGCCTGCTCCTCCAAAGTCGGGATCGTATTGTAGCCGCAGCCCGAAAGCGTGAGACAGAGAGCGAGGAGGCCCAGAGCCGAAGCGGGCCAGCGCCAGATTTTGTTCATTGCCACCCTCTCATTGGTCGAAAAGAATTCCGGCTTCGTGAACTTATACCTCGACCGGCTCCGTTCCCACGATTTCAATGCCGAAGCCGGACAAACCCACATAGGTCATGTGACGGGAGGAGCTCAGCAGCCTGATCGAGACGACGCCGAGGTCCTTAAGGATTTGAGCGCCCAAGCCGACCTCACGCCATTGCCGCGTGCGCGCTTCTCCCGAGGCAGTCTCATCGGATTTTGGGATCGCGACCACCGGTACGCCCGCCGCGCCATCGCGCAAAACGACCAGCACTCCCCTGCCCTCGGCTTTGAAGCGCTCCAGCGTCCGGCGAATGGCTTTCGCGCCGCCGAAAACGTCGAGGATAAGATTGGCGCGATGCAGCCGAGTGAGGACATTTTTGCCTTGGCCAATGGAACCATAGACGAAGGCCATGTGGTAAAACGGATCGAACGGAGTCTGAAAGGCGTAGCCGGTCAGCGTGCCGATCTCAGAATCTACCGGAAACTCTGCTAGGCGCTCGATCAACTTGTCGCGCGATTGCCGATAAGCGATCAAGTCGGCGATCGTCACACGCTCAATCTTGTGATGCGTGGCAAAGGCGGCGATCTCCGGCCCGCGCATGACGGTGCCGTTGTCGTTCATAAGCTCCGCCAGAACTCCAACCGGAGGGACGCCGGCAAGCCGGCATAGATCGACGCACGCCTCGGTGTGGCCCGAGCGCATCAATACGCCGCCCTCCTTGGCAACCAGGGGAAAAACGTGGCCGGGCCGGACGAAATCGGACGCGCCCATGTTGCCGTTGGCCAGCGCGCGCACCGTGTTGGTGCGCTCCTCGGCGGAGATGCCCGTGGTCAAGCCATGCCGCGCATCGACGGAGACAGTGAACGCGGTGCCAAGCGGCGCGTCGTTGCGCGCCACCATGGGATCGAGATGGAGCCGCCGCGCCTCGTCCTGCGCCAGCGGCGCGCAAACAATCCCGGAGGTGTGGCGGATAATAAAGGCCATCTTCTCCGGCGTGCAGAGCGATGCGGCGACGAATAAATCGCCTTCGTTTTCGCGATCGTCGTCATCGGCGACGATGACGAGTTCGCCACGGGAGAACGCGTCGACCGCGGCGCGGATACGTTGGTGTACGTCGTTCATTGTCCGGTTGGTTCCCAGCCGCGGTCACTTCGATGCGTGCGAAAACGGCCAAGCGGGGGATGAACCCACCTGGCCGCGATGACGCAGATAGTGATCGGCGATGACGCATGCCACCATGGCTTCGCCGACCGGTACGGCGCGAATGCCGACGCAAGGATCGTGGCGGCCGGTCGTGGCGATCTCGGTGTCGCGGCCATAGCGATCGACAGTGCGGCGAGCGGTAAGGATCGAAGACGTCGGCTTTACCGCGAAACGTGCGACCACAGGTTGGCCGGTAGAAATACCGCCCATCACGCCGCCGGCATTGTTGGAAAGAAATATCGGCGCGCCGTCATTACCCATGCGCATCTCGTCGCCGTTTTCCTCGCCGGAGAGCTCGGCCGCGGCAAAGCCTGAGCCAATCTCAACGCCCTTAACAGCGTTGATGCTCATGAGCGCGCCCGCAATATCGGCGTCGAGCTTACCGTAAATGGGAGCACCAAGACCCGGCGGCACGCCTTCGGCAACGATTTCAATGACCGCGCCGACGGACGAGCCGCGCTTGCGCACACCATCGAGGTATTCCGCGAGAAACGCCGCGCGCTCGGCATCCGGACAAAAAAATGGATTGCGCTCGATTTCCTCCCAGTCCCACCGGGCGCGATCAATACGGTGGGGACCCATTTGCACGAGCGCGCCGCGCACACGCACGTTCGGCAAAATTTTGCGCGCGATCGCACCAGCCGCAACCCGCATCGCCGTCTCCCGCGCGGATTGGCGGCCGCCACCGCGATAATCGCGCAGGCCGTACTTCACGTCGTACGCATAATCGGCATGGCCCGGCCGATATTTGTCTTTGATGTCGGAATAATCCTTCGTGCGCTGATCGACATTGTCGAAGACGAGCGCGATTGGCGTACCGGTCGTGACCTGCAGTCCCGTCTTTTCGTCCAAAAAGACACCGGACAGGATCCTGATCGCATCGGGTTCCTGCCGCTGAGTCGTGAAGCGCGATTGGCCCGGACGGCGACGATCGAGGTAAGGCTGGATATCGCTTTCGCTGAGCGGAATGCGGGGCGGACAACCGTCGACCACGCAACCGATCGCGGGCCCGTGGCTTTCGCCGAAGGTCGTCACCCGAAATAAATGCCCGTAAGTATTGAACGACATGATGACGGAGGTGAAATCACAGCGGATGGATGCCGCAAGCGTTTATGCCACATTGTAGTGAATATTAATTCTCTCACCCAATAGGTGCCCGTTCACGACAACCCGCAGCGACACTAAGATATTGAAAGATTTAAATTTTCGCGGCCTACTTCCGGATCATTCCTTGCCCACGGCGATGTCGGGCGCGTCCGGGTGTTTCATACCGACAATGTGATAGCCGGCATCGACATGGTGGACCTCCCCCGTCACGCCCCGTGACATGTCGGAGAGCAGGTAAACGCCGGCCTGACCTACATCTTCGATCGTGACGTTGCGGCGCAGCGGCGAGTTGTATTCGTTCCACCTGAAAATATAGCGAAGATCCGCAATGCCGGCGGCGGCAAGCGTCTTGATCGGGCCGGAAGAGATGGCGTTGACCCGGATGTTCTTCACACCAAGGTCGGCGGCCAAATACCACACCGAGGCCTCAAGCGCGGCCTTGGCCACGCCCATCACGTTGTAATGCGGCATCCATTTTTCCGCGCCGTAATATGTCAGCGTCAGCATGGAGCCGCCATTGGGCATTATTTTCTCGGCGCGCTGAGCGACCGAAGTAAATGAATAGCAGCTGACCAGCATGGTCTGCGTGAAATTGTCCTGCGTCGTGTCGACGTAGCGGCCATCAAGCTGGGCGCGGTCGGAAAACGCGATTGCATGCACGAGAAAATCGATGCTGCCCCAGGCCGACTCCACGGCGGCGAACACGGCATCGATGGTCGCCGGCTCGGTTACATCGCAATGCCCAACGATGATACCGCCCACCTCCTGCGCGAGCGGCTCGACACGCTTCTTCAGTGAATCACCCTGATAGGTGAAGGCAAGCTCGGCGCCATGCATGTGGCATGCTTTGGCAATGCCCCAAGCGAGCGAGCGCTGGTTGGCGACCCCCATAATCAGGCCGCGCTTGCCGCGCATGAGGCCCGAGATTTCCGACATTCTCCGACCCCGCACGAGGATTTCGGCGCTGGGCTTCCTATGGCATAGGGTGGTGGGCCGCTCAAGCGCGCGACGACCGCGGAACTAGGCGCGTCTGCTCACGAGCCTTTACGCGGATCGTAAGCTTTTTCGCTCCGCCATTTCCGCATCAGTTCTTCGAGTTCGGCATCGTTTTTTCCGGGTAGGACGATGCGAGCCGTAGCCAAAAGGTCGCCGCGGCCGGCTTTCGCCGGGAAACCTTTGCCCTTCAGGCGAAATGTCCGGCCGCTGCTGGTTCCCGCCGGAACAGCAATCTCAACCGGCCTATCGAGCGTCGGCACGCGCACCTTCGCGCCGAGTACAGCCTCATATAGCGTTATTGGCAGATCAACCCGCACATCGGTGCCGTCGAGCGTGAAAGTGGCGTGCGGCGCTATCGAAACGGTGATCAGGACATCGCCGGCGCTCGCGGGGCCTGCCCCACCCTGGCCGCGGAGCCTGATTTGCTGGCCGCTGACAATTCCAGCAGGAATCTTGACCTCGACATCTTTGCCGGTCGGCAGCCGCAAGCGGTGCGTGGTGCCCTGCGCTGCTTCCGGCAGGCTCACCGTGATCGCGGCGGCCAGATCGGCCCCGGTTGCATCTTCACCATCAAAGGCCCCGCGGGCGCCGCCGCGGGGCGCCCCCCCACCACCCCCGAACGCTTCGCGAAGAATATCCTCGAAGCCCCCAAAACCAGCGCCCGCGCCACCGCGGCCGCGGCGCGTCGCGCGGGTAAAACCCTCCGGCCCAAAACTGAAGGTCTCGAACTCGGCTTCCGGACCGAACCCCGGGCGCGGCCCAGCTCCGCTTCCGAATCCTTCAAAGCCGCGGAATCGGGGCTTGCCCTCAGCGTCGATCTCGCCGCGATCAAACGCCTTGCGCTTGTCCTCATCGCCAAGGATTTCGTAAGCCGCGTTCAACTCGGCAAAACGAGAAGCGGCCTTCGGATCACTTTTATTGGCGTCGGGATGCAGCTTCTTTGCGGAGCGTCGAAACGCACTCTTGATGTCGGATGCACTTGCCTTCCGATCGAGCCCCAAGACTTCATAGGGGTCACGCATCCCCGATAAACTCCATCCCGGCTGTGGGTTGGCGCCGCCGCCCGCGTCTACAACAATGTGGTTGTTTCCCTAGCGTCCCGCAATGCAGCAGCGCATCGAGGCCGGAGGGTGGCGGCCTTGACCTAACCTTGGCTGAGCGGCCTAAGGTTTTTGACCTCCCATTTCCCGACGCCCATTCGGCAAGCTTCGCCCTGTAACCAGGCTTGGGCCGGACCATGCGTGTAGCTGGCCAGAAAACCACGGCACCGCAAGTCGCCCTGCCCATACGACGTACCGAGTGGCGTGATGTTACCGCTGGCTCCGCTTTCCGGATTATTCCAAGGAGTGCTGCCGTCGTTTCCTTCGCGCGCAATAGCGTCGGCGGCCGCCGCGCGGGCATGAGCAAGATCGCTCTCCGAAGGTACCACGGCCTCGGTGGATTTAAGCCCGCGATCGATTGATCCCGTGGCGCTCACCTGCTCAGACGCCGCATCGTTCTTTTCGAACATAGAATCGAGCGGCAGAGAACAACCGCCAACCGAAATGGCACTAGCCACCGCGATAGCGACGGCAAGCCGCGGCGGCAGCCGAGATAGGCTTAAGCGGGCGCTTCCCCTATATAAGGGATAACTGTTCGCAGCTTGATCGTTGCACGGGAGCAACGGGGTACCCCACCGGATGTCCGAGACAAAGTCGATAGAACACCCTGGCTGGTTAACGGCCGGTGACTTCACGGATGCCGACGAACCGCTGCGACTGTTCGGTGCTTGGTTCGCTGAGGCCAAGCGTTCAGAATCCGTCAATCCCGATGCCATGGCACTCGCGACCGTCGATGCCGACGGTTCGCCAAACGTTCGCATGGTTCTATTGAAGGACTTCGACGAGCGCGGCTTCGTCTTCTACACCAACGTCCGCAGCGTCAAAGGGCGCGAGCTTGCCAACACGCCAAAAGCAGCGCTGGCATTTTATTGGAAATCGCTGCAGCGTCAGGTGCGCATCCGCGGACCGGTCGAGCCGGTCGCGACCGCAGAAGCTGACGCCTATTTTGCCACCCGATCGCGGATGGCGCAGATCGGAGCCTGGGCGAGCAAACAATCCTCCGCGCTCGTAGGCCGTTTGGCTTTTGAAAAGGAAGTGGCGCGCTACACAGCAAAACATGCAATCGGCACGGTACCCCGACCCGAGCATTGGTCGGGATATCGCGTGGCGGCGCGGGAAATCGAGTTCTGGCAAGAACGGCCATTTCGGCTGCATGATCGCATCGCGTTCACGCGCTCTGAACCCGCGGATTCGTGGCGTAAGACGCGGCTTTACCCATAAGCGCGGACGGAGAAATTCGAGAACAGGGGATGGCGCCAAACAACCAAAAGGACCGAACGCTTCTTCTCACCGGGGCGAGCCGCGGCATCGGCCACGCCACGGTGAAGCGTTTCTCCGCCGCCGGATGGCGCGTCATTACATGTTCGCGCCACGCGTTTCCGGAAAACTGCCCTTGGGAAGCCGGCCCCGAGGATCACATCCAGGTCGACTTGGCAAATACCGAAAACACGATCGCTGCCATCGCAGAAATCAAACAACGGCTGAACGGGGAATTACACGCGCTCGTCAATAACGCGGCTATCTCACCCAAAGCACCGGGCGGCAAACGTCTCGGATCGATCGAAACGTCGCGACAAGATTGGCACCAGGTTTTTCAAGTAAATTTCTTTGCCCCCATTATGCTCGCCCGCGGCCTCCTCGACGAACTCAAGGCCGCAAAGGGCTCAGTCGTCAACGTCACGTCGATAGCCGGCTCACGCGTCCATCCATTTGCCGGTGCCGCTTATGCAACTTCCAAGGCGGCGCTCGCGGCGCTCACGCGCGAAATGGCGGCAGATTTCGGCGCCGTGGGTGTACGCGTCAACGCCATTGCGCCTGGTGAGATCGACACCGCGATGCTGTCACCCGGAACGGAAAAAATTGTCGAGCTTATTCCCTTGCATCGCCTGGGCACACCCGACGAGGTCGCGAAGATCATCTACGTCCTTTGCACGGAGACGTCGTCATACGTCAACGGCGCTGAGATTCACATCAATGGCGGCCAGCACGTCTAAGCGTTGTTTAATAAGGCGAGCGCGCGGATTTGAAGCATTCGCTGGGGCGGGTTTTTGGCCGGGCTTCCTCGGTTCAGCGGTGCAAGAAATCCAATAAAGCGGTCTCGGAAAGGACTGCCTTGGGGATACTGTGGCGGACGGACCGTTCCTGCTCTTCGGTATTTCGCGTCGCCTGCAAATAAGCGCCGAGATGCCGCGCACGTCCAACGATTTTTCGACCTTCGGACAATCGCTCCGCTTCGAAGCGGTGCAACGCGCCGGCAACATCATCGGTTTCCAGAGCAGTCGCCAATGCCGCAGCATCATCGGCCGCTTTGGACAGCCCGGCCGCCACGTGGGGTCGCGCCACGAAAGCGGCGTCACCGATTATGGCGACGCGGCCGAAACAAAGCCGCGGGCTTTCCAAGTCATAAATAGGCTGCAGCAGCGGCTCTTGGATCGAGTGCACAATCACGCGAAATTGCGGCGCCAGCAGCCGTTCGGCGGCTGCACGCATGGCCGCGATGGCCTCGCGCCGGATCAAGGGCGGCGGAATGGAAATCGCGTGAAGTACCCCACTATCGTCGGTAAGGAGCCACGGCAGCTCGCGCGTCGGCTCGGCCGGACGGTACCACACGATGTTGTACCGGCGGTGCCCGAACCGAAGGTCGTCATCCGGACCGGCGATCGGATAGCCGAGGAATTGCTCGCCGGGCGGCAAGCAAAACGCCAACGCGTCGAACAGGTCGTCATGGATTTGTGCCGGGAGACCACGTTCTGCGACGATCGCCCGCCACGCTACATAACCCGCGTAGAGTGGAGCAACAGCCGGCAGAAATTGCTGCCGCACAGTCGAGCGAAGACCGTCCGCGCCAATGAGCAAGTCTGCGCGTTCCGTGCCGCCGTCGCTGAAATAGGCAAGAACACCCGAGGCGTCCTGCCGGAGAGCTGCAAAGCTGCGCCCTGGATGATAGTGGGCGTCGGGAAACGCGCCGCGTAGCATGTGATAAACGCGTTCCCACGCGGTCAAAACTTGCGGACATACGCTGCTTGCTACGAGCCTCCCTTCCCCGTCGAAAACTCTGCGCGCCGTAACGGACACACCGATCTCGCGAGTGTCCAGTCCGATCCCGGCAAGCCGTGCGATCATTTCCGGTTGCGCAACGATGCCGGCGCCGCGTCCGGCAAGGCCACCCTCGGCGCGTTCGAAAACCTCGACCCGCCAGCCGTCTTGCTTGAGCATCAGCGCGGCCAAAAGCCCGCTCATTGAGCCGCCTATGACCAAAGCGCGCCTTTGGGCCCGGTGTTGCGGCATACGGACTTCCTCTCTAACCGGCGAGATTATTTGCCATTACTCGCCCGATTTCGATATTGTGGCGATAATCGCGGGAAGAAACGCCATGACCCTGACCGGGCTCGGCTCTCCGGGCTGCCCCGGAACGTCAATTGTTCTCGCTGCGGACAGGGTCGGGGAATGATCTTTTCTTTCGATCTTCTCATCAACGCCTTGGTGTCGGGTGTTTTGATCGGCGCCTTTTATGCCGCGGTGACAGCCGGCGTATCGCTGTCATTTGGCATTCTCGACATCGTCAATATCGCCCATCCCGCGTTTATTATCCTCGGCTCCTACATCGCCTACATCATCAATGCGCGGTTGGGACTGGACCCAATCGTCGCCAGCATCATCGTCATGCCCGCTTTCTACGCGCTCGGCGCCGGCATTTACCAGATTTACTATGCGTCATTCGAGAAGCGCGGACAGGAATCGCTTCGCGGACTCGCGTTCTTCTTCGGACTTTTGTTCATCACCGAAGTTTCGCTCGTGCTTTATTTCGGCGTCGACTATCGCTACGTCGAAGCGGCCTATATCGGGCCGACGTTGCACTTCGGCGCGATCGATATTCCGCTGCGCATTTTGGTGCCTTGCGTCGTCTCGCTCTTGCTGATCGGCGCCCTGCAGCTTCTGTTGAAGCGCACGTTTATCGGTCGTGCGATCATGGCGGTGGCCCAGGATCAGCTCGCGCTCCAACTCATGGCGGTCGATCCGATCCGCATCAAGCGAATTGCATTCGGCATTTCCATCGCGACTGCTTCGCTGGCCGGCGCATTCCTCATCATCATCCAGCCGGTCGAGCCGTCGGTCGGAAGGGAATATATCGGGCGGGTATTCGCGATTTGCGTTTTGGGAGGCATGGGCAGCCTGCCGGGAACCCTCCTTGCCGCGATGCTGATCGGCATCGTCGAAAGCGTCACCTCGACCTTCTATGGTCCTTCCTGGGCGCCGGCGGTGTCGTTTGGATTCCTCCTTCTCACGCTGGCAGTGCGGCCAGCCGGTCTGCTGGGGCGCTGAAAGTGCGCTCAGACCTC
>DATNNI010000556.1:0-7827 GCA_035601915.1 Xanthobacteraceae bacterium | reverse complement strand
ATCACCTGCTCCTCCTCGCCCTCGGCAAAGACCACGCGGCGCGGCTGCCGACGCAAGCGCTCGTACACGCGCTGCAGCACGCCGGCGATCGGATCGCGGCGCATGCGCAATTGCTGGCGGTAGGCGTCCATGTCGACGATCGGCCGGCGCGCGACTTTCGAATCCATCGCCGCCTGCGCCACCGCCGGCGGCACATATGAGATCAGCCGCGGATCGAACGGCACCGGGATGATGTAATCCGGCCCGTATTTCGGCCGCGCGCCATAGGCCGCCGCCACTTCATCGGGCACGTCTTCGCGCGCGAGCGCGGCAAGCGCGCGGGCCGCGGCGATCTTCATCTCCATATTGATCGCTCGCGCGCGTACGTCGAGCGCGCCGCGAAAAATATAGGGAAAGCCGAGCACATTGTTGATCTGGTTGGGATAGTCGGATCGGCCCGTCGCCATGATGGCGTCGGAGCGCACCGCGGCCACGTCCTCGACGGTGATCTCCGGATCGGGATTGGCCATGGCGAAGATGATCGGCTTCTCCGCCATCGACTTCACCATGTCCTGCGTCATCGCGCCCTTCACCGAAAGGCCGAAGAACACGTCGGCGCCTTCAAGCGCTTCGGCCAGCGTGCGCGCCTTGGTTTTGACGGCGAAACCCGACTTCCACTGATTCATGCCGTCGCGGCGGCCTTCATAAATCACACCCTTGGTGTCGCACAGAATGAGGTTTTCAGGACGAAAGCCGATGGCGCGCAGCAATTCCAAACAAGCGACGCCCGCGGCGCCGGCGCCGTTGCAGACGAGTTTGGTCGTCTTGATCTCGCGGCCGGTCAGTTCAAGCGCGTTGATCAGGCCGGCGGCGGCGATGATCGCGGTGCCATGCTGGTCGTCGTGGAAAACCGGAATGTCCAAAAGCTCGCGCAGCCTTTGCTCGATTATGAAACATTCCGGTGCCTTGATGTCCTCAAGATTGATGCCGCCCCAGCTCTTCCCCAAGAGCTTGACGCAATCGACGAAGGCGTCCGTATCTTCCGTCGAGACTTCGAGATCGATGGAATCGACGTCGGCGAAGCGTTTGAACAACACCGACTTGCCTTCCATCACCGGCTTCGCCGCGAGCGCGCCGCGATTCCCCAGCCCGAGGATTGCGGTGCCGTTGGTGATCACGGCGACGAAATTGCCCTTGGTGGTGTAATCGTAGGCGCGGCTTTCGTCCTCGGCGATGGCCAGCACCGGCACCGCGACACCCGGCGAATAGGCGAGCGAGAGGTCGCGCTGGGTCGCCATCGGCTTCGTCGCCACGACTTCGAGCTTGCCGGGACGGCCCTGGCTATGGAACAGCAACGCTTCCTGATCGGTGAAGGTCGGCCGGTTACCGCGCTCGCCGGATTTCGAAGCCATTTCACATCCTTATCACCACACGCAGGCACCACGCGCGGCATTTGTCCGGACGTTAGCGGAACGAGCGGCCCTTGCTCAAGGGAGCGCCGCAGGCGCGCCATTTGAGAACGCGATGCAGCCATGCCGCATTGAATATGCGCGCAAGGAAGGGTAATGCCTGCAAGCTAGTGCATGCCGAGACCGGACGCGAATGTTAGAATCGGACCACTAGCCGCCGCGGCGTCAGCATTTGTATCCCCATGATCAGATTTCTGCTGCGTTTCCTCGGACTCTGCTTGCTGGCGACCGCGTTTTTCTTTCTGATCTATGACGGCACCAAGTCCATCAGCAACCAGTATATGACATACACTGATCTCGCACAGGCTTGGGCTTTGGTCGATCAGAGCAGCCTTGCTGCCGTACAGAATTGGTTAAAGCAGAGAGCGATCTGGGCGTGGGACCCATATGTTCAGAGGGTCTTTGACCTCCCGATCTGGGTAGCGCTCGCAGTCGCTTCCATGATCCTCATTGTGCTCGGACGCAAAAAAAGGCCGCTGATCGGCTACGCGCGAAACTAACGCCTAAAAACCCCATGCGGGCCGCCCGACGCGTGTTTCTGGTTCTGGCCATCATTGTCCTCGTTCTGCTGGCGCTGCCCTATGTGATCGCGCCACTTTATCGGTTCGTCGATCCGGTTTCGACGCCAATGCTGTGGCGCTGGGCGACGGGCGGCCGGGTCGAGCGCACTTTCGTCCCCATCGGCCACATCGCGCCTGCATTGCCGCTGACGGTAATCCTCGCCGAAGACGCGAGCTTCTGCCACAACCACGGCATCGACCTCAGCGGTGTACGCGAGGCCCTGCAACAGGCCGATGAGGATATTGCGGAGGCGCGAGGCGGATCGACCATCACCCAACAGACCGCCAAGAACTTGTTCCTCTGGCAGGGGCGCAGTTTCGTGCGCAAGGCGCTGGAAATTCCGCTCGCAATCTGGATCAACCTGGTGCTGCCGAAGCGGCGGGTCCTGGAAATCTATCTTAATATTGTCGAGTGGGGCCCGCGCGACCAATTCGGCGCTGAAGCGGCAGCGCGGTGGGCGTTCGGCAAGTCGGCCCACGACCTGTCGGCCCGGGAATCCGCGGAACTCGCCGCCATTCTTCCGAATCCGTTCCGCCGCAGCGCGCGGACGCCCAGCGCGCTGGTGCGCAGGCTGGCCGGCGTTTACGAAAACCGCGCCTTAAGCTACCCCGCCCACGATGCCTGCATCCACCGCCAGCTCCACTAGAATCGACCACTAGTGGAGCGGATTTTGACATTCGCTACCAACCGGGCCACGAACTCTTGAAGCGAATGTCAAATCCAAAGCTCCACTAGTTTTTATAATTGCTAGTGGTCCTTTGATTTTAACATTCGCATAATGGCCTGCCGAACGGGAATGCGAATGTTAGAATCGACCACTAGCGTTACCGGCATTGTTCTTCTATAAGCCCGGCTTCCGTAGGAGATCGTCATGGCCGTACCGAAAAGAAAAACGTCGCCGTCCCGCCGCGGCATGCGGCGATCCGCCGACGCGTTGAAGCGGCCGTCCTATATAGAGGACAAGGATTCCGGCGAATTGCGCCGGCCGCACCATATCGATCTGAAAACCGGCATGTATCGCGGCCGGCAGGTCCTGAACAAGAAGACCGAGGCGTAAGCCGCGTTGTTGCGAGGATTGAAAACGACGAAGCAATCCAGAGAGCTTGTAAAGACTGGATTGCTTCGCTGGCGCTCGCAATGACCGTACTCGAGCGCGCGTTGGGGATTTGAGAACCGCCATGTTCCTGATTGGCTTTCCGCTCCTCCTGATACCTTTCGTCATTTACAACATGATTGCATTTCTTACGCCCGGCGTCGGTTGGACCACGCCGGTTGCGACCGTGCACATGATGTCCGGCCAGGATTGGATACTGACCTGGGAAGATTTGCTGCTCGCTTTTGCCATTCTTCTGCTCGCCGTCGAGATGATTAAATCGACGCGCATGGGCATGCGCTCGATTGTCGATCACATTTTGGCGATGGCGCTGTTTATCGCCATGCTGGTCGAGTTTTTGCTGGTGCAGCAGGCAGGAACGTCGACTTTCTTTTTGTTGACCATGATCGGGCTCGTCGACGTGCTAGTCGGTTTTATCGTCAGTATCCGCTCGTCGCAGCGCCAGATCGAGGTGCAAACCGAGCGAACGGCCTAAAAATGCGCTGCCGATCGGCCGATTCGGGCCCTTTGGATTTGCGAATTCTTTAGGCCATTTCGGTAATTTGCCCAATGGTCCGTCTGCGCGGCGCAGCAGTCGGCAAATCCGGAAGAGGGCGACGTGGCGGGCAACGTTCGGGAAAAAAATCCGGATAGCGCGGTTCTTTCCGCCCGCGCCGGCGACGATAGCGAAGTCGACGGCGGCCGAAACGGGCCGCCGCTCAGTACCGCCGACATCCTCGCGTCGGTCGGCGAGGCGGTCTATGTCTGGGACATCGGCAGCGACCACCTCGTCTGGAGCGACAATGCCCGTGAGGTTCTCCGCGCGGACGGAGGGAAAATATCGACCGGCCGCGGTTACGCACAGCTCATCGACTCCGATGGCGGAGTAAACCGTTTCGACGCGGTATTTCAGGCGAAGGAGCGCGACCAAGGGCACGGCGTTTTCTATCGCGTCGAATATTGCATCCGGTCCGATCCCGCGGCGGAAAACAAACTTTGGCTTGAGGATTGCGGCCGCTGGTTTGCCGGCCCCGACGGCAAGCCGATCCACGCCCAGGGAACGGTCCGGGTCATCAACGAGCGCCATGAGCGCGAGCAGCAATTGAACTTACTTGCGCGCTGCGACGAGCTCACCGGTGAACCGAACCGCCACTATCTGGTCGACGCTTTGCAGAAGACGCTCGATGAGGCGACGCGATTTCGCTCGTCATGCGGCTTTTTTTTGGTGGCCATCGACAACCTCGCGCGCATCAACGAGTCGTACGGCTTCGACATCGCCGACCAAGCCATCGCCGCGCTCGGAAAACGCATGCGCAAGCTGATGCGCGGCAAGGACATGCTCGGGCGCTATGCCGGCAACAAGTTCGGCATTGTGCTCTGCGATTGCACGCCTGACGACATGAACGTCGCCGCCGAGCGCTTGCTCGCGGGCGTGCGCGACGAATTGACCGCCACCAGCGCGGGCCCGATCGCCGTCACGGTCAGCATCGGCGGGGTCATCGCACCGCGCCACGCCCGCACCGTGGCCGAAGTGCTGGCGCGCGCCGAGGAAACGCTTGGCGCCGCCAAGAGCAAGCAACGCGGTTCATTTTTCGCCTATCATCCAAATCTCGAACGCGAGGCGCAACGGCGCGAAAACGTTCGCGCTACGGACGAAATCGTCGCCGCGCTCAACGAGCGGCGCATTTTTATCGCCTATGAACCCGTCGTCACCGCGCGCGACCGCCGCCCAGCTTTCTACGAATGCCTGATGCGGGTGCACCGCGCCGACGGCGGCATGCTGGGTGCGAACGAAATTGTTCCTGTTGCCGAACGCTTGGGGCTGGTGCGGCTGCTCGATCACCGCGTGCTCGAACTCGTGATCGAAGAAATGGCCGCGGCGCCGTTATTGCAGGCGAGCGTGAACGCTTCGCCCGGTTCGACCACCGACCCGGATTGGTGGGCCGGGCTGGAATCGCTTCTGCGCGCGCATTCGGGCATCGCCGAACGCCTCATCATAGAGATCACCGAAAGCGCGGTGATCAGCGACGTCGATTATACGCGTGGTTTCGTCGCGCGCGCTAAAGACCTCGGCTGCCGCATCGCCATCGACGATTTTGGCGCGGGCTTCACCTCGTTCCGCAACCTTCGCAAGCTCGGCGTCGACGTGGTCAAGATCGACGGCGCTTTCGTCCAGAATATGCTGCGCTCGGACGACGATCGCGCTTTCGTGCGTACCCTTGTTGAGTTGGGCCAAAGGCTCAATCTCGTTACCGTCGCCGAATGGGTGCAGGACGAGCGCGCCGCCAAGCTCCTGGAAGAGTGGGGCTGCAATTATCTGCAAGGCGCGCTGGTCGGACTTGCCACTACGGAGCGGCCGTGGCTCGGGGCGTTGGCTCAACAGGCCAATTAGGCTGAGTTTCGCTTAAGGCAAGTGTGACAGCCGCTAGCGGTTGGCGCCGCGCTCGATGCGGTACTCTCGGTCAAGCAACCTGATGGTATGATTGAGGTCGGATTGCGCGATCAACACGGCAATGTCTTCACCGCGCAGCAGGCCGATGACTTCGGCGAGGCGCCGCGACAGCGCCGGAGCGACACCCTCGAAGGGTTCGTCAAGCAGCAGAAGACGCGTGCCGACGATGAGCGCGCGCGCCAGCGCCACAAGCTTCTGCTGGCCGCCGCTTAATGCCATCGCCTTGCGATCCCGCATTGCCGCCACTTCCGGCATCAGGCCATAGACGAAATCGAGGCGGGCGGCGGAATCGATGCCGCGGGTGACCCAGCCCGGCAACAGAACATTTTCCTGCACCGTGAGCTGCGGAATGAGCCGCCGATCCTCCGGCATGTAGCCGATGCCTAGCGCGGCGCGGCGATGCGTCGGCAGCGTCAGCAGGTTCTCGCCGGCGCAGGTAATTTGCCCGCCGCTCGCCGCGACCAGCCCCATCACCGCGCGCAAGGTCGTAGTTTTACCGGCGCCGTTGCGGCCAAGAAGGCCGATCACCTCACCGGGCGCGAGCTGAAGGCTGATGCCCCGCAACACCTCGACCGACTGGAGCTTGACGCATAACGCTTCGATTTGCAGAGGGCTCACGCCGCGCCTCCGGTCACGTAACGCTGCACTTCTTCGTTGCTCAGCACCGCGCCGGGCGCGCCGTCGGCGATAATGCGGCCGGCATAAAAGGCGAGCACGCGATCAGCGTAACGGCCGACGATGTCCATATCGTGCTCGACGAACAGCACGGTCGTGTCGGTGCCTTCGACGGCATGCATGATCACGTCCATCAGCGGAAATTTTTCTTCCGCCGCGACGCCGCTGGTCGGCTCGTCGAGCAACAGAAGCTTGGGCCTACACGTGACCGCCATGGCGACGTCGACGAGCTTGCGCACGCCGCCGGGCAACACCGCGATCGTTTGCTCGCGATATTCCCGCAAGCGGAAGCGGCCGAGAAGATCATCGAGCTCGGCGATGCCGAGATCCGAGCGCGCCGGCTGCCACGATGACATTCCTTGGTCGCGCAAAATCGCGAGCGCCAAGAGTAAATTCTGGTCCAACGTCAGACTGGTGAAAAGCTGCGGGATCTGGAACGAGCGGCTGACCCCGTCGCGGCGAACCTGCCGGGGCGCCCGGCCGGTAATGTCCTTGCCGTCGAGCATGACGTGGCCGGCGTCGGGCTTGAGATGACCGGTGACGATATTGATGAAGGTGGTCTTGCCCGCGCCGTTATTGCCGATAAGGCCAAGCTTCTGGCCGCGCTCAACCGCAATCGAAATATCGCCGGCGGCGATCACGGCGCCGAAAGCCTTTTGCAGACCGATGGTCTCAAGGAGCGCGGTCATTTGAATTTTTCGATCGGCGCGCGCGCCGATTTGGCCCCGCTCGGACGCAAGCGCAGCGGCAGCGAGCCGAGCCCTTCGGGCAGGAAGAGAATGATCAGCAAGAGAAAGACGCCGAGCGCGCCTTGCCACGTATTGGGAAAATATTGGCTGGAAAAGGAACGCACCAATTCCAGGAGAATTGCAGCGCCGAACACCGCGGCGACGCTCATATAGCCGCTAAGGATGGCGAGGAAGACAAATTCACCCGATGTCGTCCAGAAGGCGAAATCGGGATCGATATGGCCGAGCGAGAGCGCCGACAGCGCGCCGCCGACACCGCCGAGAGCCGCGGCAATGACGAAATTGATGCCGTTGACCCATCGCACCGAGGCGCCGAGATATTCGACGCGGATCTCGTTGTCGCGCGTGGCGTGCGACAGCAGCCCGCGCACTGAATCGAAATGGATTCGGCACAGCGCCGCCGCGATCACGGTCACCAGACTGGTAAAGAGAAACAACGCGTAACTGGCATTTCGCGATCCCGCCGGCTGATAGCCAAAGAAGCGCGGCGCATGCAGGTTCAAGCCATCGGAGCCGCCCAGCGAATAGGTCTTGTTGAGAATGCCATAGACGATCATCGAGAGCGCGAGCGTCAGCGTGGCGAAAAAGATGCCGCGATAGCCAGCGAGCAGCGGCGCAATGATCGCGCCCAGGATCAGCCCGGCGATCGCGCCAAGCGCCACGAGAAGTGCAGCATCGCCGATCCCAAAACTGCGCATCGCCATCCCGGCGGCATAGGCCCCGGCGCAATAAAAGGTGCCTTGGCCGAAGGAGACCAGCCCGCCGCGCATCAGCACGACGATCCCGAGCGCCACCAATCCCTTGGCGAAAGCCAAAGTGGCGACGAGCACGAGCCAGTTCGGCATTGCA
>DATNNI010000555.1:0-13077 GCA_035601915.1 Xanthobacteraceae bacterium | reverse complement strand
GTAAGTGACCATCGGCGATTCGACGTCCTGACGGCGCGCCGGCGCGGCGTTGATGACCACCGCATAGGGTTTGCGCATCTTCCTGGCGAAGGCCACTGTCTCCTTGACCGACTCGATGTCGAATACGCTTGGGCGGCACGGCACGACGACCAGCGTCGCGGTGCGTATCGCGTCGGCCACGCTCGCTGCCATGGTCGGCGGCGTGTCAACCAGCACCCAGTCGAAGCCATCGCGCTTTGCCGCCTTGATGACGTCGGCAACGCCACGCGTCACCGCCTCGAGCGGCAAACTCTCGGCGTTGCGCAGCTTGTGCCACAGGGTCAGCGAGCCTTGCGGATCGGCATCGACCAGCAAGCAGCTGCGCGACGGCTTGTGGGCGTGCGCGGCGAGATGCGCCGCCAGCGTGCTTTTCCCCGATCCACCCTTGCGCGAAGCGAACACCACCACGTTCATGCCGATCTCCTGAAGCTTGCCGAGGCGCGGCCCCGAGAATCAGTGACACATCATACGCGATGACGGCGCTCGCCGGAGAAACTTGTGGACAAGTCGGCGGCTTTGCTTTGGATAAGTCGCATGAAACCGGTGGAGAAGGACGTGAATGGAATCGCATTCCGGCGCACGTCCGGGTCGCCGCGGATGGCGCTGTTAACAGCGTGAATCACTCCAGAAAAGTCAGGCGATCAAACGTGTTACCGGACGCATCCCGCGCTGCGCCGACGTTCGTCGGCCGCCTGACAATCACTGAACACCTTGCGCATGACCTTGCGGAGCAATTGACCGATCGCTTCGCCGACAGTGAAATCGCGGTTAGCATCGCCGAAACCAGCAAGGGGACGTGCGCGCTTGCGGTTTATTTTCGGCGCTCGCGCGACCGGGAGAAGTTGCGTGCCGCTATCGGCGCCGCAGCCGGCCGCCAGGCGGCCCGCGCGCTGCGCTTCTCGCGGCTCAACGCCGCCGATTGGGTCGGCGAAAGCCTGCAAGGCTTGGCGCCGGTCGAAGCCGGCCGCTTTGTCGTGCATGGCGGGCACGATCGCGGCCGGGTTCCGATCAACCGCATCGGCATTGAAATCGAGGCGGCGCTCGCGTTCGGCAGTGGCCATCACGGCACCACGCGCGGCTGCTTGCTCGCATTCGACCGCATGTGCAAATCGGTGCGCACGCCGCGCGCTCGTGCGCGCCTTAAGAGGACGAAAGCGCGCATCCTCGACATCGGCACCGGCAGCGGCGTCCTCGCCATTGCGGCAGCGCGAGCGTTGCGCCGGCATATCATCGCCACCGATATCGATCCCGAAGCAATCGCGGTGGCGCGAACAAACGTGCGGTTGAACCGGGCGGCCGCGCTGGTGCGGATCGAGAAAGCCAACGGCGTGTCTGCCACGTTGTCGTCGGCGCGCGGCTTCCAAATTATTTTCGCGAATATTCTGCTGCAGCCGCTGTTGCGGCTGGCGTCGCCGTTGCGGCGCCGGATCGCGCCCGGCGGCCGCATCGTGCTCTCGGGGATGTTGCGCGCGCAGGCCAACGCGGTGATCGCGGCCTATCGTCCGCTCGCGCTTGAGAGCCGCATCGAACTTGACGAATGGGTGACACTTGTGCTCGCGCGTCGTCGTTTAGCACGCACGCATTTCCGCCGATCAAGGCCGCGCGCACGACCATGATTCGCATGGAACGCGGCCCGCGAAGAGCTTTTTTTGTTAACCAGACATTTCCGGCAAAACCGGTTTCCCCTTTGCGGGTTGATGCACTAGATTGCCGCCATGTTTGAAGCGCATTTCCAATCTTTCGACGATCGCACCGACCGCGCCGAGACCGAGACGCGCATGGCGGCTTTGCGCGCGCAGCTGGAGCTGCGCGGACTCGATGGATTCATCGTGCCGCGCGCCGATCGTTTTCAGAACGAATACGTGCCGCCTTGTGCCGAGCGGCTCGCCTGGCTCACCGGTTTCACCGGATCGGTGGGCCTTGCCATCGTGCTCGCCGATCGCGCCGTCATTTTCGTCGATGGCCGCTATCAGGTGCAGGTGCGGGAGGAGATCGACGGCGCAATTTTCAGTATCGAGCATTTGATCGAAAGGCCGCCGACGGCTTGGATCGAAGCCAATGTCGCCGCGGGCATGCGGCTCGGTTATTCGCCATGGCTGCACACCATCGACGGCGCCGAACGGCTCGCCAAGGCCTGCGCATCCGCTGACGCGCAGCTCGTTCCGCTGGAAGAAAATCCAATCGACGCGATTTGGACCGACCGGCCGCAACCGCCGCTCGGCCCGGTGGTGCCGCACGACATGCGTTACGCCGGCGAAGACGTGCCGTCGAAGCTCGCGCGCGTGCGCGCCGAGGTGCAGAAGCTCTCGGGCGATGCCCTTTTGGTGTCGGATCCGCAGGCGATCTCATGGCTGTTCAACATTCGCGGCAGCGACATCGCGCACACGCCGGTGGTGCTCGCCTTTGCCACCCTGCCAAAGGACGGCCGGCCGGTTTTATTCGTCGATCTGCGCAAACTCGGCAACGGCATGCGCCAGCGCCTGGAAGAGGTCGCGGACGTCCGCCCGAACGCGGCCTTCGAGCGCGATCTCAGCACCTTCGGCAAGGATGGGCGCAGCCTGCGGCTTGATCCTTCGACCTGTCCTGAAACGATCGCGCGCCTGGTTGTCGAGAGTGGCGGCGAAATCGTTCGCGGACCCGATCCGATCGCACCGATGAAGGCGGTAAAAAACTCCGCCGAGATTGCCGGCGCGCGCGCCGCGCACCAACGCGACGGCGCGGCGGTGACGCGTTTCCTGGCCTGGTTCGATCGCCAGGCGCCGCGCGGGCAACTGACCGAAATCGACGCCGTCGAGGCGGTCGAAAGCTTTCGCCGCGAGACCGGCCTGCTCAAAGACGTCTCGTTCCCCACCATCGCCGGCGCCGGACCGAACGCGGCCATTGTGCACTACCGCGTGACGCGCAAAAGCAATCGCCGCATCTCGCCGGGCGAAGTGTTTCTGCTCGATTCCGGCGGACAGTATGAGGACGGCACCACCGACATCACACGCACCATCGCAGTCGGAACACCCTCCCCCGAGATGCGGCAAAATTTCACTCGCGTGCTCAAGGGTCATATCGCCATCGCCCGCACGGTGTTTCCGGACGGCACCACCGGCGCGCAGATCGATTCGTTTGCGCGGCAGTTTCTGTGGCAGGCCGGACACGATTTCGATCACGGCACCGGTCATGGCGTCGGCAGCTATTTGTCGGTGCATGAGGGGCCGGCACGCATTTCCAAGCTCGGCACCGTGCCGCTCAAGCGCGGCATGATCCTTTCCAACGAGCCCGGCTACTATCGGGTGGACGCCTACGGCATCCGGCTGGAGAATTTGATCCTGGTGACGGAAGGGCCCACGTCAGCGGATGCGGAAAAGCCCGTCAATGCCTTCGAAACGCTGACGCTGGCGCCGATCGATATGCGGCTGATCGAGCCCGGCATGCTGACCGCTGAGGAGCTGTTATGGCTCGACGCCTACCACTCCCGGGTCCGCGAATTCATCGCCCCGCTGGTGGATTTATCGACCCGCGCCTGGTTGCTCGCCGCGACCATCCCGCCGGAACGGCTTAGCGCGTCTTGAAGCCTATGCCGGCTGCGCCGCCGGCAAACGCCACAAAAACACGGATGCGCGGTCCCACGATGTTGTGGAAGCTGCGATGGAACTTTTGCGCCGCCACGCCGTTTGTTCCGCGGGTTGGAACTTTGACGGCTCGCGATCTTCCGGAGATCGACCCGGCGATTTCGCGCCGGAGCGGTGACTTCCGCAGCTCCGAGCCAGGAGGCGAGGAAAATGCTGGGTACGATTCTCATCATCATTCTCATTCTGCTGCTTGTCGGTGCGTTGCCGACGTGGCCGTACAGCACTGGCTGGGGCTATTACCCCGGCGGCGGGCTCGGCCTCGTCCTGATTATCGTCATCATATTAGTCTTGGTCGGCAGAATTTAGCGGCGCGGACCGCGTTTGAGTGAGACCGACGAAGCGAGGGCACACCTGTGTCCTCGCTTCGTTCATTAAGGGCTTCAGCCGGACGAAGAGCTTCGGGTTAGCGAATAAGCCTGAGCCACTCGTCTTCGGTGAGCACCTGCACACCGTGCTTTTTCGCTTCGGTAAGCTTCGAGCCGGCGCCGGGACCGGCGACTACGTAATCCGTCTTTTTCGAAACTGAGCCGGAGACCTTGGCGCCGAGACGTTCGGCCGAGGCCTTGGCCTCGTCGCGCGTCATTTTCTCCAGCGTGCCGGTGAACACCACGGTCTTGCCGGCGACGGCAGAATCCGCCCGCGGCTTTTCCGCGTCGAGGATATGGAGATGCTCCGCCAGCCGCTCGACCCGGCGGCGGTTGTGCGACTCGGCAAAATATTCGCTTAAGCTCTCGATTACGGTTTCGCCGATCTGATCGAGCGCATCCATTTCCTCTTTGGTCTCGTCGTCACCCTTGGCAAGCTTGAGGCAGGCGTCGTGAAAGGCTTGCCAAGTACCATAGCCCCGCGCCAGCGCGACAGCCGTGGTTTCACCGACATGACGGATGCCGAGCGCATAAATGAATCGCTCGAGCGCAATCTCGCGCCGCGCGTCGATGGCGTTGAACAGATTTCGCACCGAGGTTGCGCCAAAGCCTTCGACCTCTTCGAGGCGGATTTTTTTGCCCGTTTCCTTCAGCAGGAGTTTGCCGTTGCGGTGCTGCAGCGTGAATATGTCGGCGGGCTCGTTGATCCAGCCCTGCTCGTGGAAAAACTCGATCTGCTTTTCCCCCAATCCGTCGATGTCGAAGGCGCGGCGGGAGACGAAGTGTTCGAGGTGTCCGAGCACCTGATAAGGACAAGCGAATTCGCCCGTGCAGCGGGCGCGCGCTCCCTCCTCGCCGCCGGCGATGGTCTCACGCACCACGTCAGTATGAAGAGGACACGGGCATTCGGTCGGGAATTTATATGGTCCCGCCCCGGACTTTCGCTTTTCGAGGACGACGCCGAGGACTTGCGGAATGACGTCGCCCGCGCGCTGGATGCGCACCGTATCGCCCCTGCGGACGTCGAGCCGCTTGATTTCCTCCTCGTTGTGCAACGTCGCATTCTGCACCACAACGCCGCCAACCGTTACCGGCTCGAGCTTGGCGACCGGCGTGAGTGCGCCGGTGCGGCCGACTTGAATTTCAATGTCCCGGACGATCGTGGTCGCCTGTTCCGCCGGGAATTTGTGCGCGATCGCCCAGCGCGGCGAGCGCGAGACAAAACCGAGGCGCTCTTGCCAGTCGAGGCGGTCGACCTTGTAGACAACGCCGTCGATATCGTAATCGAGCGTCGCGCGGGCCGCTTCGATCTCGCGATGAAACTGCAAAAGCGCGTCGACCGAGCGGCATATTTTGGTGAGTGGATTGGTCTTAAAACCGCAGCGCTCGAACCATTGGATCATGCCGGACTGCGTATCCGCCGGCATCTCGCTCATTTCGCCCCAGGCGTAAGCGAAAAAGCCGAGCGGCCGCGAGGTCGTGACCGCCGGGTCTTTCTGCCGCAGCGAGCCGGCCGCGGTATTTCGCGGGTTGACGTAAAGCGGAGCACCGGCCTCCGCCTGTTTGCGATTGAGCGCCAGAAAGGCGTGCTTGGTCATGTAAACCTCGCCGCGCACCTCGCACTCTGCCGGCACATTTTTGCCCTTGAGCCGTTGCGGAATGTCCGCAAGCGTTTTTACGTTAGCAGTTACGTCTTCACCCTCGGCTCCGTCGCCGCGGGTGGCGCCGGTGACGAGCTCGCCGTTTTCGTAGCGGAGCGACATCGACAGCCCGTCTATCTTCGGCTCCGCGGAGAACGCGACAACCTCATCCTCGGGCAGCCGCAAAAAGCGCCGGACCCGGCCGGCAAAATCGACCACATCTTCGTCAGAGAAGGCGTTGTCGAGCGACAGCATCGGAACGGCATGGCGCACTTTGGCGAAGCGCGCCGACGGCGCCGCTCCGACTTTTGCGGTCAGGCTTTCGCGCGAGCGGAGACTCGGAAACCGCGTCTCGATCCCGCCATAGCGCCGGCGCAGGCGGTCGTATTCGGCGTCGGAGACCGTCGGCGCATCATCTTGATAATAGCGCCGGTCATGCGCGGCGATTTCGGCCTCGAGCCGCCCGTGCTCGGCGCTGGCTTGCTTTTCCGACAGCGATTCAACCGGAGTTTCGCTATTGTCGCGACGTGCCATTGCTGACACCTAGCCAGCGGCGCGGATCAAGCGCTCGGCGGCGGCTCTGGCTTCCGCGGTGATCTCGGCGCCGGCCAGCATGCGCGCGATCTCTTCACGGCGGGGTTCGCCGGCGAGTTCGGCGATCCGGGTGGCCACCCGCTTGCCCTTGGCGAGCGCGTCCTTGGCGATGAGGTAGTGACGGTCGGCGCGCGCCGCCACTTGCGGCGCATGGGTGACCGCGACGACCTGTACGCTTGATGAAAGGCGCGCCAGCCGCACGCCGATAGCGTCGGCAATGGCGCCGCCGACACCGGTATCGATTTCGTCGAAGATCAGCGTCGGCGCCGAGCCGCGATCGGCGAGCACCACCTTGAGCGCCAGCAGGAACCTCGCAAGTTCGCCGCCGGAGGCAACCTTCATCAGCGGACCGGGCCGCGTTCCCGGGTTGGTGCGCACCCAGAACTCGATGCGATCGGCGCCATCGGGCCCTTCATCGGCCGCTTCAAGGCGCGTGGAAAATTGCGCGCGTTCGAGCTTGAGCGGCCGCAATTCGGCGTTGACCGCGCGGTCGAGCTTTTGCGCGGCGCGCGTTCGCGCGGCCGAAAGCTTTTGCGCGGCGCCCCGGTAATTTGCCGCCGCTTCTGTCGCCTCGCTTTCCAAAACCGCGAGCCGCTCAACGCCGGCATCAATAAGCGCAAGGTCGGCCCGATGGCGGCTTGCCAGCTCCGCCAGGGCGTCCACCGGCGCGTTATATTTGCGCGCCGCGCCACGCAGCGCGAACAGGCGTTCCTCAATGCGTTCGAGTTCGCCGGGATCGAACTCCGCCGCGCGCAGCGCGGTTTCGAGATGCGCCCGGGCCTCATCGAGCGCGCTGAGCGCCGCGTCGATGGCCTTAACGACCGGTTCGACCAGCGCCGGCGCCTGCGCCGCGCGCCGCTCCAGGCGCCGCACCGCGGTCGCAAGCGGCGGCACCGGCGATTGCGGCCCGGCGACCGCGTCGTGTGTCGCGCGCAAATCTTCGGCGGCTTTTTCCGCTTGCATCATGGCTGAGCGCCGCTCGGCCAGCGTCGATTCCTCGCCCGGCTGCGGCGCCAGCCGGTCAAGCTCGTCAACCGCATGGCGAAGCCAATCGGCTTCACGCCGTGCGCGCTCGACTTCGGCGCGATGCGCGTCGACCGCGGCTTCGCGCGCGCGCCGCTCCTGCCAAAGCCCGCGCACATCGGCCGCATCGGCCTCCATCCCGCCGAACGCATCGAGCAGCGCGCGATGCGTTGCCGCGTCGACGAAAGCGCGTTCGTCATGCTGGCCGTGAATTTCGACCAGCGCTGCGCCGAGCGCGCGCAGGGCCTGCACGCTCACCGGCTCGTCGTTGACGAAAGCGCGGGTGCGGCCGTCGGCGAATTGAAGGCGCCGCACGATCATTTCGGCGGCGCCCGAACCGTCGCCGGCCAGACCATGTTCCGCAAGCACTTCGCGCACCGGATGGTCTTTGCCGATTTCGAAGGCGGCTGTGACCTGACCCTGTTCGGCGCCCTCGCGCACCAGCGCCGCCTCGCCGCGCGCGCCGAGCGCAAGCGCGAATGCATCGAGCAGGATCGACTTGCCGGCCCCGGTCTCGCCAGTGAGCACAGCAAGGCCGCGGCCGAAGTCGATGTCCAGCCGATCGATAAGAACGATGTCGCGGATGGACAGTCGGGACAGCATGAGACCGGATCAATGACGCCGAAGAACGGAAAAGCGGATCATACGCGATTCCTGTTCTGTCGTCTGTGCCGCGGAGACCGGCGGCTTTGGTCAGCCCAAGCCCTTGAACGCGCGGCTCATCCACGAACCCTTGTTTTCGGTGGGCTCGCCGCCGGCGGACTTCACCAGCTTAAAAGCGTCCTTGTACCAAGGGCTTTCCGGAAAATTGTGACCGAGCACGGCGGCGGCGGTCTGTGCCTCGTCCATGATGCCGAGCGAAACATACGCTTCGGTCAGGCGCGCCAGCGCTTCCTCGACTTCTCGGGTGGTCTGGTATTGGGTAACGACGACCTTGAAGCGATTGATGGCGCCGGTGAAGTCGCGCTTCTTCATGTAGAAGCGGCCGACCTCCATCTCCTTGCCGGCGAGCTGATCCCGCGCCAGGTTGATTTTCTTCTTCGCATTGACCGCGTATTCGGTGTCCGGATATTTGCGAATGACTTCTTCGAGTGCGTTGATCGCCTTGTCGGCGCGCGTTTGGTCGTGATTGACGTCGAGAATCTGATCGTAATACGACGCGCCGATCAGATACTGCGCGTACGCGGTATCGGCGTTGCCCGGGTGCAGCGTCACGTAACGCTTGGCGGCGTTGATGCAATCGTCATATTTTTGCGCCTGGTAGTACGAAAAGGCCGACATCAAGAGCGCTTTGCGCGCCCAGTCTGAATACGGGTTCTGGCGATCGACTTCATCGAATTTCTTGGCGGCGTCTTCGTATTGTTCCTTGTTGTTGAGAAGAAACAGGCCCTCGTTGTAGAGCTTGTCGACCGGATCTTCCGGGATGTAATCCTCGTCTTTTTTTAACCAGGCGCAGCCGGCCACAGGGCCGGTCAGCACCGCTAACGCCAACACGCAGGCGAGCGTGCGCAACCGCAAACCGGCACCCCGCGATCCGCTTAACCGCGTCAGCATGAGCTTTATGAGAATCCCGTTCCCGCTGCCGGCAATCTACCAACGGCCTTTCGCCTCCCGGCGGCGGCCCACAGACTGCGCGGCGTGATTAGGCCGACAATCGGCCCGGATTAAGGCGAAAACGCCAAGCGAATCAAGAGAGGTCAGGGCTATATGCTGGGGCGAACGCAGCCGCCAGATCGGCGTGACCGCGGTGCCGGCGCACCGGCTCCTCGACTTCGCTATAGGTCCAGGCGGTCCGGTCGTTCATTAGCGCGGTAACGACGGCATGATTGAGCTTATGCCCGCCGCGGACCGAGTGATAGGCGCCAATCAGTGGCGCACCGGCGAGCGCCAGATCGCCGACCGCATCGACCGCCTTGTGACGGACGAACTCGTCGGGGAAGCGCACGCCTTCGGTGCTGAGAATTCGGCTCTCAGCGACGACCACGGTGTTTTCGAACGATGCGCCTAGTGCGTAGCCTGCACTCCACAACTTGGTCACGTCGCGCATGAAACCGAAGGTGCGCGCGCGCGACAGCTCGCGGCGGAAGAGTGCGGGTTGCACGTCGAGTGCAAACGTTTGCCGTCCGACCAGCGGGTGATCGAATTCGATTTCAGTCTCAACCCGCAGTCCGCGCGCATAGGGCCGCAATTCGCCGAAGCTCCCGTCCCGACTGACACGCACCGTCCGCAAAACCTTGATGCAGCGACGGCGGGCCGACAGGCTGGTAATACCGGCGCGGTCGATGGCCGCCACGAAGGCTGCGGCGCTGCCATCCATGATTGGCACTTCCGGACCGTCGACCTCGACAATGGCGTTGTCGACGCCAAGACCGTAAAGCGCCGCCAGCACATGCTCCGTCGTCGAAACCGCGGGGCCGTATTGATCGCCGAGTACGGTGGCAAATTCGGTCGCTGTGACTGAGCGGAAGTCAGCAACAATTTCGCGGTCATTTCGGCCGCCGAGGCCGGTGCGCCAAAACACGATGCCGGTGTTGGCTTCGGCCGGATACAACGTCACCGTTACCGGCGAACCGGAATGGATGCCAATCCCGGCAATGCTCACCGGCTCGCACAGACTCGTCTGCGTGCCGGCTTGCGTGGCCTTCGTCATGCCTTGCGTCCCTAGACCTTTTGATCAAATTGCCAGAGCAACCAGACCAACCCCAAGACTAAGGAAAGCGAAGGATGGCAAGCTGGGGATTGTGTCCGCGAGAGCGCGGAGCCCCTAACCCAAAATGACAGTCCCCCGAAACCGCTCCCCTTTGACGAACAAAGCATACTTGCGTCGCTGATTTAGACCAACTCACGGTTTCTTACCGAGTGTTACCTTTTTCTGGCCCCACTCTTGGCATGAAGGGGGCGACCAGACGCCGCGCGCCGCACGCAATATTCTCGACGAAACGCTGCCGGCTTGGGTGCATCGACGTATTGGAAAATTCTATAATATGCAGTGACTTAGCTCGCGTGCTCGGATCAGTCGGGAAGTCGCGGCAATCAGCGCCGCGATTTCCCTGTGCTGTTACAATTGAGGCGCAATTCGCTCAGTTGGCTTGCCGGCGCAGAAACGCCGGAATGTCGAGCTGGTCGTCCTCGCTGTGGCTATGCGTGGGCGCGGATCGTCCGTGCTGGTCCAATCCCTGAGGCGCCGAGCGTCTAGCGTAATCGGAAACAGGCTCGGTGCGGGGCGATGGACGGCCGGGGAGCCGTTCGGCGGCAGGCAGCGGCCCTCCCTGCATACTGCGTGACTTGGACGGAGGCGCCAGAGGCTCGTGCTCCTCCTCCTGGTCGCGGCGGCCCAGACCCACCGAAGCGAGCCGCTGCAAAAGCGACATGCGTTGCTTCTGCGGGTGCTCCTCGTGGGCGACCTCGCCGCGCTGGGCGCGAATTTCATTTTGCGCCGGCATCGGCAGTTCATCGATTCGCGGCATGCGCAAAGCGCGCGCCGGAACCCGTTCCGGCTGCGGCGGAATGAAGTCATCCGGTTCTTCGGGCTCTGGCGCGTTCTGTGCCGGATCGACGAACAGGGAAGGTTTCGGGCCAAGCGGCCGAATGGTCACCTCCGAACTGTTGTGCGGCAGAATGGCGGCGGCCATGGCTGCCTTGGCCGACTCGATCGATTCGTTGACCGAAGCGGGCGAAGCCGCCGGCGCCGGTGCAGGCTCCGCGTGTCGCGGCGGCGCGGGTGCATGCTCCGCATGTCGCATCGCCTCGGGCGCCGGTGGGGCATGCCGGGCTGGCTCCCGGCGTTCCACACGTTCCGGCAAGCGGTCGTTGTCGGCGCGCAGCCGTTGCGCAACTTCGGCGATGCGGGCTTCCGCCGCCGTTATCGTCGGCCGCTCCCGCTCGATGCGGGCGTTGTCGATTCCGGTCGCAACGACCGAGACGCGGATGATGCCGTCGAGGTTTTCGTCGAAGGTCGCTCCGACGATGATGTTGGCATCCTGGTCGACCTCCTCGCGGATGCGGGTGGCCGCTTCGTCGACTTCGTACAGAGTCAAATCGCGCCCGCCGGTGATGGAGATCAGCAGGCCTTTCGCTCCCTTCATCGAGGCATCGTCGATCAGCGGATTGGAGATCGCAGCTTCCGCGGCGGTCAACGCCCGCTTGTCGCCTTCAGCTTCGCCGGTGCCCATCATCGCCTTGCCCATTTCGCGCATGACCGCGCGGACGTCGGCGAAATCGAGATTGATCAGGCCTTCCTTGACCATCAAATCGGTGATGCAGGCGACGCCGGAATAGAGCACCTGATCGGCCATGGCGAAGGCATCAGCGAATGTCGTCTTTTCGTTCGCCACCCGGAACAGATTCTGATTGGGGATGATCAGAAGCGTATCCACGCATTTGTGCAGTTCGATAATGCCGCTTTCGGCGACGCGCATGCGCCGCTGGCCTTCGAAGTGGAACGGCTTGGTCACCACGCCGACCGTGAGAATGCCGGCTTCCTGCGCCGCTCTGGCGATCACCGGGGCCGCGCCCGTGCCGGTGCCGCCGCCCATTCCCGCGGTGACGAACACCATATGCGCACCGGAAAGATGATCTCGGATTTCGTCGATCACTTCCTCGGCCGCCGTGCACCCGACGTCGGGACGCGAGCCCGCGCCGAGTCCTTCGGTGGCCTGCAAGCCCATTTGAATGATGCGCTCGGCCTTCGACGTAGTGAGCGCCTGCGCATCGGTATTGGCGACGACGAAATCGACGCCCTGCAGGCCAGCCCCGATCATGTTGTTCACCGCGTTGCCGCCGGCGCCGCCGACTCCAAACACGGTGATCCGCGGCTTCAGCTCACGAATGTCGGGGATTTTCAGATTGATGGTCATGGTTGCCTCTTCTTTGATACGCGGGCGTCAAGGACGCCCGGCCCCGGCTGATCCGCCGCCGGCCGCTGTAGTACTGGATGCGCGTCTGGGGCCATCAGAAACTCTCGCGCAACCATTGTCCGACGCGGGCGAAATAGCCGCCCGTGCCGTTCATCAGATACCGCCTGCTGCGGCGGGGTTCGAAATATTCAAGATGCGCGGCCTGCGGATAAACCAGCAGGCCGGTCGCCGCGGCAAAAGCGGGGCCCCTCGCCGCATCCGGCAGTCCAGCGATACCCAGCGGCCGGCCGATGCGCACCGGCCGCCTGAGGATGCGCGCTGCCAGTTCCGACAATCCGGTCATCTGGCTGGCACCGCCGGTAAGGATCACGCGCCCGCGCGGCTCGGCCGCAAATGACGAGGCGTTGAGGCGGTCGCGAACCATTTCCAGGATTTCCTCGACCCGCGGCCTGATAATCTCAATGAGCGCGGAGCGCGGCACGAACTGCGCCTGGTCGCGCTCGTCTTCGCCGATTGTCGGCACCGAGATCACGTCGCTTTCGTCCGACCCGCCGAGCAGCACACTGCCATAAAGCGTCTTGATTCGCTCAGCATCGGCCATGGTGGCATTCAATCCGCGGGCGACGTCGCGTGTCACATTGATCCCGCCGAGGGCAAAGCCCTCGGAATGCATAAAACGGCCGCCAAGAAAGACGGCGATGGTGGTGGTGCCGGCGCCCATGTCGACCACCGCCGCGCCAAGATCGGCCTCGTCGTCGGCAAGGACGGCAAGGCCGGCGACATAGGGGCCTGCCACCATGGCCTCGACGTTAAGGTGACAACGCTCGACCGCGAGCATCAAATTGCGGGCAGCGGCGATGTCGGTCATCGCCACGTGCATGTCGACGCCGAAACGGGCGCCGAGCATGCCTCGCGGATCGCGAATGCCGTTGCCGCCGTC
>DATNNI010000554.1:0-12919 GCA_035601915.1 Xanthobacteraceae bacterium | reverse complement strand
GTTCCTTAGCGGCGGTCGCCGAACAGGCGCAGCAGCATGAGGAACAGGTTGATGAAGTCGAGATATAGCCGCAGCGCGCCCATCACCGCCTTGCGGCCGGCGATGGTGCCGTCGTCGTTGACGTCGTACATCTCTTTGATGCTTTGCGTGTCGTAGGCGGTGAGGCCGACGAAGATGATCACGCCGAGCACCGAGATGACCCAATAGAGTCCGCTCGATTGCAGGAAGATGTTCACCAGGCTTGCGATGACTATGCCGATCAAACCCATGAACAAGAACGAGCCGATCGCGGTCAGATCGCGCTTGGTCGTGTAACCGTAGAGGCTCATCGCCCCGAATGTCGCCGCCGAGATGAAGAACACTCGGGTGATCGACGCTCCGGTATAGACCAGGAAAATCGAAGCAAGCGACAAGCCGAGCAAGCCCGCATAGACGAAGAACAACGTCAGCGCCGTGCCGGCCGACAGCCGGTTGATGCCAAAGCTGAGCAGCATGACCAGACCGAGCGGCGCGAGAACGAACAGCCACATCAGCGGGCTGCCGAAGATCGCCTGGCCGAAGGCGGTCAAGCCGGTGATCGAATGGCCGGCAATATGGATCGAGTCGCCACCGGCGGCTTGGTAGGCGAACCACGCGACCACCCCGGTCAGCGCAACGCCCGCGGTCATGTAGTTGTAGACCCGGATCATATACGCGCGCAGACCCGCATCGATCGTAACCTGATCGGTGCGATAGCCCGGCCGGGCGGTCGCGATATTCCGGTCGAAGTCCGACATTGAAGTTACCCCTGCGTTGTCCCGGCAGTGCCGGGCCCGAGCGTCCGGGAAGCCGGACGCGAAGTTGGAAGTGAATCTAATGGCAAAGACGGATGCGCGCTAGAGGATGGCTGCTTTAATTGCGGCGCGTTACGGATCGTTCATAAATACCGCGATGTTACAGATTCCTCAGTACCTCCATGGGCTTGCGGCCCAGCACTTGTACCGTTCCGAACAGGCCCAGTCCGACCACAACGACCAGCGCCGCGCATGCCGCGAGCACGGCACGTCCGGCCAAAAACAGGAATGGAAAGTCGAATAGTCTCGAGACAACGAGGCCCGCGGTGAGAGTGCCAGCCGCAAGTCCGAACAGCACGGAAGCCAATCCGACGAGCAGAAATTCCAGAGCGTAGGCTGCGAGAAGCTGCCGGCGCGTTGCACCCAATGTCCGCAGCACGACGGCGTCGTAGAGCCGAGAGCGGTGGCTCGCGGCCAGCGCGCCACCCAGCACCAAGGCAGCCGCAATAAGCGTCAGCACGCTTGCACCGCGCAGGCCCGATGCCAAATTGCCGACGATCCGATCCACCGCCTCGAGCGCGTCTTTGACGCTCACGGCGGACACCGCGGGAAATGCGTCCGCGACCGCCTTGACGACGGCGGCTTCCTCAAGCGGCGAGCCGCCGTCGGCGAATGTAAGCGTGGCGATATCGGTATGCGGCGCACCGGCAAACGTGCCGGGTGAGAAGACCAGAACGAAATTGATCCCCAGGCTTTCCCAATCGACCGCCCGAAGATTGGCGATGCGCGCCTTTAAGTTGCGGCCCAGCACGTTGACGCCGATTGTATCGCCAAGCTTCAACCCCAAATCCTTCGCGGTTTTTTCTTCGAGTGAAACAAGCGGCTCGCCGGAATAATCCGCCGGCCACCAGCTTCCGGCCACCAGGCGCGAACCTGGCGGAAGCGTGTTGGCGTAGGTGATGCCGCGGTCGCCGCGCAGCACCCAAGCGGAGTTCTCAGCGGGTTTAAGATCTTCGGCGTTGACGCCACCCGCTTCGACGATCCGGCCGCGCAGCATCGGCGCCCGATCGAGCGCGGCGTTCGGCGCTTGTTGGCGTACCAGCGCATCGAAGCGTTGAACCTCCGTCGATGGAATATCGACGAAGAAAAACGACGGCGCATGCGCAGGCAACGCAGCGGTGAGCGCGCGGTGCAAATTCCCTTCGATCTCGACTACCGTCACCAGCAAAGAGAATCCGACGCCGAGCGAAAGTACGATACTAGCTGTCACCGCGCCGGGCCGGTGAATGTTGGCCACTGCAAACCGTAGCAGCATCGAATGCAAGCGCGGCACGCGCCGGGCGCCCGCCATAATCGCCCCGGCAAAGAGCCGCAGCACCGCGAACAGACCAACAGCCGACACCGCAAAAATCGCGGTCACACGCCGGTCGTAGCCAAAACAAATGGCGAGCGTGACGACCGCTGCAACGGCCAAAACGGCCGCGAGCAGATAACGGGCGCGCGGCCATGACGGTTCGAGGCCGACCGCGCCGCGGAACAGCGTCGATACCGGAGTATCGTGGGCGCGTCCCAAGGGCCACAGCGCGAACGCAAAGGCGATCAGGAGGCCGTAAGCAACCGACAACGCCAGTACGTCGAGGTGAACGGCCGGCGCCACCGGAAACGGCAGCAGCGCGCTAAACAGCGAAACGGCGAGAAACGGCAAAGCCGCGCCGAGCGCGGCGCCGATGCAAGCGGCGAACAGCGCAATCAGCATGATCTGCCAACAATAGACGGCGACGACGGTGCCTCCGGACGCGCCGAGCGCCTTCATTGTCGCGATCGCCTGCCGCTTGCGTAAGAGGTGTGCCGCGACTGCATTGGCGACGCCGACGCCGCCGACCAAGAGGACGGCAAAGCCGATGAGCGCCAGAAATTGGCTGAAGCGTTCGACATTGCGTTCGAGCTGCGGAGAGACATTCTTGCGGGTCCGAATGTCCCAGCCGGCATTTGGGAAATCGGCGACCGCCTGCTTCTCGATCGCGGCGAGCGCGCGATCGTCGGCTTGGCCGGCCGGCAAGCGCAGCCGATAGCGCCAGCGCACCAGGCTTCCGGGTTGAATAAGCCCGCTTGCGCGCAAGGCTTCTTTGCTCAGAAGAACGCGAGGTCCAAAGCCGATGCCGCCACCGAGCTTGTCAGGCTCGCCGAGCAGGACTCCACTGAGCTCAAGCGTGGCGTTGCCGATGCTGATCCGGTCTCCGACTTTGAGTTGCAGCCGCGCCAAGAGCGAAGGATCGGCGGCGGCGCCGAAAACGTCACCGTTGCGCGCGAACAGCGCGGGAAGCGTCATCTCCGGATTGGTCTTGACCGACCCGACCAGCGGATAGGCGCCATCCACGGCCTTGGCCTCGATCAGCGCCGACTTGCCGTCGCCGGTGCGCGCCATGGTCGGAAGCACGGCGATCTCTGACACCGTGCCATGTGCAGCGAGAAAAGCGCGCTCGGCGTTGTCGGCTTCGCGCAGCGGAAGTGTAAACGCGACATCGCCGCCGAGCAGTAATGCGCCTGATTGCGCTAATCCGTCGGAGAGCGCGGCTGACAACGAACCTACGCCGGCGATTGCCAGCACGCCGAGCGCGATGCAGGCGATGAACACGCCGAAGCCCCGCAAGCCGCCGCGCACCTCACGCCAGGCAAAGCGTGCTGCGACTGCCGTCATATCTGCTTCGTTGTCTGTTCGGCGTGCGCCTGAGGCGGTGAGGCGGCGAGCCGTCCGGAATGCATGTGCAGTACCCGGTCGCAGCGGGCGGCCAAGGCGGCGTCGTGAGTGACGAGCACGAGCGTGGTGCGGTGCTGCTCTTTGCCGCGGAACAGAAGCTCAATGATGTGCGAACCGGTCGCTTCGTCGAGATTGCCGGTGGGCTCGTCGGCGACGAGAATTGCCGGATTGGGCGCAAGCGCCCGCGCAATGGCGACGCGTTGCTGCTCGCCACCGGACAATTGCGCTGGATAATGGTCGACGCGATCGCTCAATCCGACTGCCGCCAGCTCGCTTTTGGCGCGCGAGAAAGCATCGCGGGCGCCGGACAGTTCAAGCGGCACCGCGACGTTTTCCAGCGCAGTCATGGTCGGAATGAGATGGAAGGCCTGAAAGACGATGCCGATATTGGCTCCGCGAAAGCGCGCAAGTTCGTCTTCGTTGAGTTGGCCAAGGTTCGCTCCGGCAACCAGCACCGAGCCGTTGTCGGGCCGCTCCAGTCCCGCCATGACCATGAGCAAAGTTGATTTGCCGGAGCCCGATGGGCCGAGCAAGCTCACCGCTTCGCCGCGCCCTATATTCAGGGCGATATCTTTGAGGATATGAACGCGATTGGCGCTGCTGCCGAGCGAGAGATTAACCGCGGAAAGCGCGACGGCGTCGCCGACGAGAGGATGCCCCGAAGTGTCATTCATGTCAGAGGCTGAACGGCGTCCTGCGGCGTCGAGTAACCGCCGCTCATATGGGTATGAAAGAGGCCTGCGCCACATCGCGCAGGCCGCGATTGCAATGCTGGCGTTGGCGTTCTGGACGGTCGCCTTGCATGCCGAGCCGGCGCGGCCGGTGAAAATCGTCGCTTTCGGGGATTCGCTGACCGCAGGTCTCGGCTTGCCGGTCAGCCAAGGATTTGCGCCGCGCTTGCAAGCCGCGCTCATCGCTAAGGGCGATGCTGTTGAGGTTATCAACGCGGGAGTTTCAGGAAGTACCGCATCCGATGGTGTGGCGCGGCTCGACTGGTCGGTACCGGACGGCACGGAGGCCGTCATCCTCGAGCTTGGCGCCAACGACATGCTGCGCGGCTTAAACCCGCAAGTGACGCGCGAAGCGCTGACGACAATTTTGCGCCACTTGTCCGAGCGGCATATCCGCGTTCTGCTCTGCGGCATGCGCTCGGCGCCGAATCTCGGGAGCGATTACGCGAGATCCTTTGAAGGCGTTTACCCGGAGCTTGCCGCGGCCTTTGGGGTTCCGCTTTATCCCTTCTTCCTTGACGGCGTGGCGGCCGATCCGAAGCTTTTGCAGAATGACGGCCTGCACCCAAATGCCGCAGGCGTTGACGTTATTGTCGCCCGCATTTTGCCCGACGTAGAAGCACTCATCGCCGAAGTGCGGAAATCCCGCTCGCCCTGAGGGTTGCGCTACGCGCGCGTTCCTCGCATGCTGTCGGTGCGCGGCGAATCGCTGTTCGATTGGGACCGCTTGTGCCATGCCCCGTCTGTTCACGGCTCTGGAAATCCCGCGGCATGTCGGCGACTCGCTTGCCATCATGCGGGGTGGTTTGCCCGGGGCGCGCTGGATCGATCCTGACAACTATCACCTGACGCTGCGCTTCATCGGCGATATCGACGATGCGCTCGCCCGCGACATTGCCGGCCTGCTCGGCCGCGTGCAGCGCCGGTCCTTCGAGTTGCGTCTGGACGGCCTTACCTCATTCGGCGGGCGGAAGCCTCGTGCCGTGGTCGCGACCGCGACGCCGGTTGCGCCGCTGATCGAGCTGCAGGCGGAGCAGGAACGGCTGTTGCAGCGCATCGGTCTCGAACCCGAAGGCCGCAAATATATTCCGCACGTCACGCTTGCGCGGCTCCGCGATGCATCAAGCCGCGATGTTGCCGATTATCTCGCTGCGCGCGCGCACTACCGCTCCGCGTCGTTCGAAGTGTCGCGCTTCGTGCTGTTCTCGTCGCGCTCGTCGGTCGGCGGTGGCCCTTACGTCGTCGAGGCCGATTATCCGCTCACCGCGCCCGAGCTGCGGCTGGCGCCGAGCTACTAGTGGTCCGATTCTGACATTCGCATCCCGTCTCGGTTGGCTATCATGCGAATGTAGAATCGAAAGACCACTAGCAAATATAATTTCTAGTGAAGCTTTGGATTTGACATTCGCTTCGCGAGTTTGCGGGCGAGTGGGGAGCGAATGTCAAATCCGCTCCACTAGAGCCGGCGCATCGCAGCTTTCGATAAGCCGGCTGGTTACGCGCGCAGCATGCGGGACTGCAAATCGAGGATCGCGGTAGCAAAGCCGTGATGATCGGCGATCAACTCCTGCATGACTGATAACGGATTTGCCCGCATCGATTCGACTTCGCCGACTACGCTGCCGAAATCGAAAGATAGCTCGGCGGCAAACTTCCGCGCCAGTTGCTGCATCCGCCGATTGTCCGCCAGGCATGCCATGTGGAGGTGGCGAAAGCCGCGATTGCGGGCCGCCAGCAAAGTACGCCGCAGAAGCGCAAATCCTACGCCGTGACTTTGCCATGACTTTTCGATGCTAATTGCCGCCTCAGCTTGACCCGGAGAATGAACGCCAAGCTGCCGTAGCTCGGCAGCCCCGCGCATCACGCCGTCGACAAAGAAGCCGTGGACGAGGGCCTCAAGCGAGATTGTCAGGTCGACGTAGTTGCGGATGAACTCGTCGGCTACGCCGCCGCCGAAGCGGCTGTGCCTGCTTTCCGGATCGAGCCGCAGCAAATGTTCGCGGTATTTGTCGGCTTCTCCGATCCACAATTTACGGATCACGCCGCCTGCGGGTAGAAGGTCCTGCATTCCAAGGGTCTCCTGACGTTGTCGTCGAAAAATCCCTTGTCCGCGTCCTCCACCTCTAGCGTTATTCTGGGCATTGTCGTTTGAGCGCGCACACTGCAAATCGATGTTCGCTGCGACTTTCTGTATATGTCGGTTGCCGCCGAAGTTAGGCAAGGCGAAGCATTGAGCATCATGGCAGCATTCGTTATGCGCATGCCTAATAACTGGCTTATTTGACGGTTTGGCGACTGCAGCATGGCGCATCACATGCACTACGTTTAAACAAGCACGTTCCCGCCACCTTTTGCCCGCACCGGTTAACAGCAACATGGCGAGCTCAATCAAGGCGCGATACGCCGCCGGCGTGGCCGGCGGCCTGATCGAGCCCGACTCCGCCCAGCTTGCTGTCGTCGACAGGCTGGCGCGGCTCGAAGCGCAGATTGCCGAGCGCCGCCTGGCGCGAAAATCGTCGTCGCTTGGATGGATGTTCGGCAGTCGCGAAAAACCGCAGTCGAAGATCAAGGGCCTCTATATCTGCGGCGACGTCGGCCGCGGCAAAACCATGCTCATGGATTTGTTCTTTGAGGCGAGCCTGGTGCTGAGGAAGCGGCGCGCCCATTTTCACGAATTCATGCTCGATGTGCATGAGCGCGTTCACGCGCTTCGGCAGAGGATGAAGCTCGGCGAGTATACCGGCGCCGATCCGATCGAGCTTGTCGCGGGCGACCTGGCGCGCGAGGCCTGGCTGCTTTGCTTTGATGAGTTTCATGTGACCGACATCGCCGATGCGATGATCCTCGGCCGGCTGTTTGCGCAATTGTTCGCGCGCGGTGTCGTGCTGGTCGCCACTTCGAACGTCGAGCCCGCGGAGCTCTACAAGGACGGCTTGAACCGCGCCTTGTTTCTGCCCTTTATCCGCATGCTCGAAGACACCACCGAGGTGGTCCGGCTTTCCTCGCGGACCGACTTCCGTCTCGAGAAACTTGCCGGGATGCACGTGTGGTACGTGCCGGCCGACGCGATGGCCGACGCCGCGCTCGATCGCGCATCGCACCAGCTGACCCGCGGCCGCACCGGCGAGACGCAGGAGCTGCCGCTCAAGGGACGCTCGGTGCGCGTGCCGCGGGCCGCCATGGGCGTAGCGCGGTTTTCGTTTTCCGATCTGTGCGAGCAGCCGCTCGGCGCCGCCGACTATCTGCGCATCGCGCGCGAATATCACACCATCATCCTCGACCACGTTCCGGTGATGACATTCGAGACGCGCAACGCCGCCAAACGCTTCATCATCCTCATCGACACGCTGTATGACCTCAATGTGAAGCTAATCGCTTCGGCCGAAGCCGAGCCCGACGGGCTCTATCGCGGCGATGAAGGTTTTGAGGTGCTGGAATTCCGCCGCACCGCTTCACGGCTCGTCGAGATGCGTTCGCGGGATTATCTGGCCCGGCCGCACGGCGCCGCACATGGGCAAGTTTCAGGCGCGTCGACCGGGATCGTCGAGACCTGATCGCGTCGGATCTCTCAGCCAATGATCGATGCAAGGAAAAAAGCCGCGACGACGGCGCCCATGAACAGGGTCGCAAGCCAGCCGAAACCGGCGAGCAGCCGGGAAGCGGCGAAATTCCCCATGATCTTGCGGCTCGTCACCACCACCATCATGCCGGCCATCAGGGGGACGGCGACAATGCCGTTGAACACGGCGCTCCATACCAGCATCCGGATCGGATTGATCGGCAGCAGCGCGCCGAACGAGCCGATCAAGGTCGCCGCGGCGATGATCACGTAGAAGCCCTGGGCGCGCCACGGCGCCAGGCCCAAGCTGTTCTTCCATCCGAGAGCTTCGGCGACGGCATAAGCGGCGGAGCCGGCGAGTGCCGGAATGGCCAGGAGGCCGGTGCCGATAATGCCGATCGCGAACAGCAGGAATGCAAGCTCCCCGGCCAACGGCCGCAGCGCTTCGGCCGCCGACGCTGCGGTATCGATCGTCGTCGTGCCGTGAGCATGCAGCGTCGCCGCGGTGGCCACGATGATAAAGAAGCCGATGACGTTCGACAGCACCATGCCGATCCAGGTATCAACCACGATCGGCCCGAACCGCCGCCGCGCCGAGGCGTCGTCATTCTTAAGCGGCGCCGCCTTCCGTCTTTCCTTGATCCGGCGTTCCTCGACTTCCAGCGACGCCTGCCAGAAGAACAGATAGGGACTGATCGTCGTGCCGAGAACGGCAACCAGCATCAAGATGGCATCACGAGTCCACGGCAGATGGGGGATGAGGGTCGCCAGCAGCACCTCGTTCCAGGGCACGTGCACGACCAGCGCGGTGACGACGTAAGCGAACAGCACCAGCGTAAGGAATTTCATGTACTGAGCGTAGGGCCGATAGGGGATCGCGATCTGCGCCGAGAGGCAGATAATTCCGAAACACAACGCATAGAGCGGCGCCGGCCCGCCGACCAGAAGCTGCATTGCAGCCGCCATGGCCGCAATGTCGGCGGCGATGTTGACCACGTTGGCGGCGGTCAGCAGCACAATGATTGTAAACACCAGTGGACGCGGCAGCACGGCGCCCAGATTGGCCGCGAGGCCTCGCCCGGTGACCGAGCCGATGCGCGCGCTGACGATCTGGATGGCGACCATGAACGGCGTGGTGAGAAACATGGTCCAGCACAGCGTGTAGCCAAGCTGGGCGCCGCTCTGCGAATAAGTCGCAATTCCGCTGGGATCGTCGTCGGCTGCGCCGGTCAAAAGCCCCGGTCCCAGCACCCGTGACAGTTTTGTTATCAACGGCGAGCGGCGGCTCGTCATGTGATCATTCGATGCGGCCTTGAGGCCGCCTCAGCCCGAGAATGAAAGTCCGGGCCATTCATCTGGTTCCGGCGAGGGCGGCCGTGCGCGGCGGCGGCTTGAATGCGCAGCCCGAAAAGGTTAATCACCGCGGCGGCCGGGCGAGTTTGCATCAAGGATTTTCCCACGATGGCGCGTAATAAAATCGCATTGATCGGTGCCGGGCAAATCGGCGGCACGCTGGCCCACCTGATCGGCCTCAAGGAGCTCGGCGATGTCGTTCTTTTTGACGTTGCCGAGGGTATTCCGCAGGGCAAATCGCTCGATCTGATCGAATCCTCGCCGGTTGAAGGCTTCGATACCCGGTTTACCGGCACCAATTCGTACGAGACGATCCAGGGTGCCTCGGTCTGCATCGTCACCGCCGGCGTGCCGCGCAAGCCGGGAATGAGCCGCGACGACCTCCTCGACATCAACCTGAAGGTGATGGAGCAGGTCGGCGCCGGCATCGCGAAATATGCGCCGACCGCTTTCGTCATCTGCATCACCAACCCGCTCGACGCCATGGTGTGGGCGCTGCAAAAGTGTTGCGGCCTGCCGAAGCAAATGGTGGTCGGCATGGCCGGCGTGCTCGACTCGGCGCGCTTTCGCTACTTTCTCGCCGACGAATTCAACGTCTCGGTTGAAGATGTCACCGCTTTCGTGCTCGGCGGCCACGGTGACAGCATGGTGCCGCTGACTCGGTATTCGGCGGTGGCCGGGATTCCGCTGCCCGATCTCGTCAAGATGGGTTGGACGACGGCGGCGCGGCTCGACGCGATTGTCGAGCGCACGCGCAACGGCGGTGGTGAGATCGTCAGCCTGCTCAAGACTGGCTCGGCCTTCTACGCACCGGCGAGTTCGGCGATTGCGATGGCGGAAAGTTATCTGCGCGACAAGAAACGCGTGCTGCCGGCGGCCGCCTGGCTCAATGGCGAGTACGGCATCAACGATCTTTATGTCGGCGTGCCGGTCGTTATCGGCAGTAAGGGAGTTGAGCGTGTGGTCGAAATCGAGCTCAACGGCAGCGAGCGCGGGATGTTCGAAAAATCCGTGCAAGCGGTGGGGGGCTTGGTCGAGGCCTGCAAGAAGATCGCTCCAAATCTTGGCAATTGAGCTATTCGTTATGGCTGAGGCGACGGTCGCCGCCTCGGAAAGCCAGCAGCTATCATGAACATCCACGAATACCAGGCGAAGGCGGTGCTGCGTGAATTCGGCGTCCCGGTGCCGCGCGGCATTCCGGCGATGAGCGTCGATGAAGCCGTCAAGGCGGCGAAGGATCTCGGCGGTCCGGTCTGGGTGGTCAAGGCGCAAATCCACGCCGGCGGTCGCGGCAAGGCCGGCGGCGTCAAAGTGGTCAAATCGGTCGATGAGGTGAAGCGCGAAGCGGAGCGGCTGCTTGGATCGACGCTGGTGACGCATCAGACCGGCGCGCACGGCAAGGAAGTGCATCGCCTCTATATCGAGGAAGGCTCGAATATCGAGCGCGAATATTATCTCTCGGCGCTGGTCGATCGCTCGACGTCGCGCGTCTCCTTCGTCGCCTCGACTGAAGGCGGCATGGAGATCGAGGAAGTCGCCCGCACCAATCCGGAGAAAATTCTTTCGTTCTCGGTCGACCCGGCGACGGGCTTTATGACCCATCATAGCCACACCGTGGCGCGGGCGCTCGGCTTGAGCCGCGAGGTCGGCAAGCAAGCGGAAATTGCGTTGCCGAAGCTCTATGACGCCTTTCTCGCCAAAGACATGAGTCTCCTCGAAATCAATCCGCTGGTTGTCACCAAGGACGGCAAGCTCCTCTGTCTCGATGCTAAAATGGGCTTCGACGACAACGCGCTTTATCGTCATCCGGACATCGCTGCATTGCGCGATCCGGCCGAGGAGGACGCCAAGGAAATCGAGGCCTCGCGCTATGATCTGAACTACGTGGCGCTCGACGGCACCATCGGCTGCATGGTGAACGGCGCCGGCCTGGCCATGGCCACCATGGACATCATCAAGCTCTACGGCGAGACACCGGCGAACTTTCTCGACGTCGGCGGCGGCGCGAGCAAGGACAAGGTAACGGCCGCCTTTAAGATCATCACGTCCGATCCAAACGTGAAAGGCATCCTGATCAATATTTTCGGCGGCATCATGCGCTGCGACGTGATCGCCGAAGGCGTTGTTGCCGCGGTCAAGGAAGTAGGCTTGCGCGTGCCGCTGGTGGTGCGGCTCGAAGGAACCAACGTCGCGCTCGGCAAGGAGATCATTCAAAAATCCGGCCTCAATGTCATTTCCGCCGACGATCTCGACGACGCGGCGCGCAAGATAGTGAAGGCGGTGAGGGATGGGTCCTGAGCTGATGCGTGTCTCCGCCGTTGCCGTATCGCTGGTTTGCGCCGCGACCGCCCGCGCGAGTGAGCGGAGCGCTGACTTGGTCAATTCCTTCCAAAGCTTTTGCATTCCAACGCCGGACTTCGCCGCGCTTGAGATAAAGGCGAGCGACATGAAGCTTCCGGTCCGCAAAGATTCGGTGGCGCCGCCCAAGCCCGGCGAATCGGGTCACGTCAAGTCGTGGATCGTCTCGCTCGCCAGCGGCTGGCACGAGCTGGTGGCGTCTCAGGCGCGCAGTCCCAAAGGCGATCTCGACTCTTGCGGCATCGGCGTCGAGGACGCCGACGGCGAAGATTTGCGGCAGGAGGTAGTGAAGGCGCTTAATCTTGGCCAACCGCTTCGGCAAACTTGGTCGGCCGACGGCGCGCAGCGGGTAACGACGTGGAAATACAGTGACGACGAATTGTTTCTCGGCGACGCTTCGTCGGTGAAGATTCCAGGCGCTTACCTGACATTGCTGCATCAAATAAAGAATCATTGAGCCGTGCCGATCCTCATCAACCGCGACACCAAGGTGATCTGCCAGGGCTTTACCGGCAAGAACGGCACTTTTCATTCCGAGCAGGCGATCGCCTACGGCACCAAAATGGTCGGCGGCACCTCGCCGGGCAAAGGCGGCTCCACGCATCTCGGCTTGCCGGTGTTCGATACCGTCGCGGAAGCGCGGAATAAAACCGGCTGCGACGCCAGCGTTATTTATGTGCCGCCGCCGGGCGCCGCCGATGCGATCTGCGAAGCGATCGACGCCGAAATCCCTCTTATCGTCTGCATCACCGAAGGCATTCCCGTGCTCGACATGGTCAAGGTCAAGCGCGCGCTTTGCGGCTCGAAGTCGCGGCTGATCGGACCGAACTGCCCGGGCGTCATGACCGCCGGCGAATGCAAAATCGGCATTATGCCCGGCAACATTTTCAAGCCCGGCAAAGTCGGCATCGTCTCGCGCTCCGGCACGCTGACTTACGAAGCCGTATTTCAGACCACCGCGGAGGGCTTGGGTCAAACGACGGCCGTCGGCATCGGCGGCGATCCAGTCAAGGGCACCGATTTCATCGAAATACTGGAGATGTTTCTCGCCGATAAAGCGACCGAGGCCATTGTCATGATCGGCGAAATTGGCGGCTCCTCGGAGGAGGACGCGGCGCAATTCCTCACGGATGAAGCCAAGCGCGGACGGAAGAAACCGACCGTCGGTTTCATCTCTGGCCGGACCGCACCGCCAGGCCGGCGAATGGGCCACGCTGGCGCGATTATTGCTGGCGGCAAGGGCGGGGCCGAATCCAAGATCGAGGCGATGACCGCGGCCGGGGTGACTGTTTCTGCATCTCCCGCGCAGTTGGGTAAGACCCTCGCTGAAGTATGGAAACGGTGATTCACTTCTTCAGTCTTCCAGTTGCCGCACTGCCGCATTAAG
>DATNNI010000553.1:0-4634 GCA_035601915.1 Xanthobacteraceae bacterium | reverse complement strand
GACGCCGCCATCGATGTAGCAGCCGGTAAAGCTCGGGGCCGGTGGCGGCGCTTTATAAACCGGCGCATATGCCGGCGGCGGCGCCGGGATGTCCGCAGCGAACGCGCCGCCCGAGAGTACCGCCAAAACCGAACATGCGAGCAGTGTCTTTTTCATTGAGTGCCCCAATCTCGTAGAGTGCCGTGATCGCGCCGTCGGCAGCGTGGTTAGAATCTACCACACAATATATGTCACTTCTTACTTTATTGCGGTGCCGCGGCCGCGGCCCGCGGAAATTGCGGCGCATTGCGGCATGCCGGCAACACTGCTCGCTGCTACGCGGATGGATCTTCGGCCGATGGGGCGGAACTGGGCGCGGACTCCAAGTCGTCGGACTGGAAATCGGCGTTTGCCGGCAAAGGCGGAGCGGACAGATCCTGCGCGGTGTCGGCGGCCGGAGGCGCCTTCCGCCGCGCACTCTCGGTGGTCCGCGCACGGCGTTCGGCCACTGCTTCTTGGAACCGCATCGCCCAGTAATAAGCCTGCGCCGTTGCGCGGCCGACAATTCCTCCCGCCCACACCAGCTCGAAGGCGCTGAATTGTTTCCACGTTTGGTCGCCATCCACCATGCCGTGCGCGATGAGAAGGCCGGCAATCGCGGTGGTGTTGAGGCCGTGGCCGCCGAATCCGCTCGCCAGCCATAATCCGGGGCTGAGCTGGCCGATCTGCGGCATACTGTGAACCGTATGGCCTAACGTCCCCGACCAGGCGTATTCGCTCACCGCATCGCCGAGCTGCGGGTAGGTCCTTCTTATGTCGGCGACCAGCGCCTGCGCGTATTGCCGCGGATCGTGTTCCCGTGTCGTCAGGCGCCCCGACCACAACAAGCGGTCGCCATCGACGCGGCGGTAGTGATTGTCGGCGAGTTCGCTGTCACTGACTGAACCGCCATAGCCAACCGCGTCGCCGATGCGCGCCCCAAGCGGAGCGGTCGTGATGACGTAGGTCGTCAGCGGGATAAGCGTGGCCCCAATTTCCGGCATCAAACCCGCCAGGCCTAAACTTCCGCACAGCACGACGTGATTGGCGCGCAGGCGCGCATGCGCCGTATCGACGCGCTTGCGCACGCCTGCGGCGTCGACCCCTAAGGCGGTCGTGTTCTCGTAAATACGAACCCCGGCGCGTTCGGCGGCGGCGGCGAGACCAAGCGCGTAGTTCAGCGGATGGATGTTCAGCGCGCCGGGATAATGAATGGCGTGGAAGTAGCGTTCGCTGCGCAGCACCGCACGCACCCGCTCGGTCTCCCAGGCTTCGATCTCGGCGCCGAACTCTCCGAGCAAACCAACGAGGCGGGCCAAATCATCGGCGTTATCGGTCTTTGAGACTTGGAGCCAGCCATTCTGCGGGCTTACTCCAGGCAGGGCATCATCGCGAATGGTGTCGCGAACATAGTCGACGCCGCCTTGTGACAGCGCCCAAAGATCGGCGGCTTGGGTAAAACCTACGCGCCTCACCAAATCTTCCGCCGAAGCCGCAAAGCCAGGAAGTACGAAACCGGTATTGCGGCCGGACGCCTGCGCGGCGATGCGTCCCGCCTCAAGGAGCGCGACCGACCATCCTGACTTCACCACTTCTCGCGCGACGGTCAGACCCGCCAGTCCGCCGCCGACAATACAGACATCGACATCGAGATCGGCGGTGAGCGGCGGCCGAACCGGCGCGCTCACTTTCGTGGCGGCGTACCAGCTCGGTCCATAGGCTGCATCGTCGTTGGAGTGATTCACTATCCAGGAACTCATATCGCATTGCTGCGCGGCTGCAGGAGTGAGCTGGAACACTCCCGCGGCTTGTCGTGAGACTATAGGAACTTCAAAGTTGCCGCACTAAACTGAGTTTGGGAGGAAAGCGTAGCATAATGGCTCGTTTGCTGCTGTTGCGTCATGCCAAGACCGAGCCCGCGGAGGCCGGCGAGCGCGACCGCGACCGCAAGCTCACCGCGCGGGGACGTGCCGACGCGAAGGCGATCGGCGCTTATGTCGTCCGCCATCGTCTCCTGCCCGACCTTGTGCTCACTTCCCCGGCCGTTCGCGCCGAGGAGACTTTGACGGGTGTTGCGGCCGAATTCGCAAAGCCGCCGCGCGTGGCGCGCGAGGAACGAATCTACAACGCCAGTCCGGACACGCTTATTCGCCTGATCCGAGAAACGCGCGATGCCAAAACCCTGCTTTTGGTCGGGCATCATCCAGGAATGCACGATGTGGCGCTGGCGCTGATCGCATCGGGCGATACCGAAACCCGCGAACGTTTAGCCGAGAAGCTGCCGACATCGGGGCTCGTAGTTATCGACTTTGCGTTCGACGACTGGTCGCGCTTGCAGGTCAATTCCGGCAGGCTCGAACGTTTCGTCAGTCCGCGGTCGATCGAAACAGCGACCGATTGATCCGCGCGGCCCGAAGTGCAGAAGAGCTATTCGTAGAAATCCGGAGACTTCTTCTGCGCGTCGCTCTGCGGTTTGTCATGATTGATCCATAGCTGCGCGTGCTCCTTCGCCAGAAGATCGGCAATGCGCTGCATGGAAGTAACAGTCTGTTCCTTGTTAAAGTTGATCCCCGGCACGCGCCGATTATCCCAATTGCTTTGGAAATGCGCGGCATCGCCAGAAAGCACGACCGCGCCGGTTTTCGGCAGCCGCACCAGCAGGGATTGGTGGCCGGGCGTGTGTCCCGGCGTCGAGAGGAGGACCACCGAACCATCGCCGAACACGTCGTGGTCGCCTTCGAGCTTGGTCACCGGATGTTCCGGCTTGAAGCGCGGCGTGCCGTCGGCATTCGGCCACTCGTATTCGGCTTTCTGCACGTAAAGCGTGACCTGCGGAAATTCTTCGACGTTGCCGATGTGGTCGGGATGCGTATGCGAGATGCCGATGCCTTTGATGTCGGAGGGCTTTACGCCGAGTTGCGCCAATTGGTCTGACAAAGTCTTTGATCGCGCCGCGGTAAGGCCACTGTTCGGGTCCTTTCGCCCTTCGGGACTGGCGGCGAGAGCATCGGTCAATCCTGTATCCCAAAGAAACCAGCCCTGCGCGTGCCGGATCAGATAGCAGTTGTCGGACAACTCGATCGGCACGCCGACATTGACGCCGGGCGACCAGCGCGACTGGTCGGGTGCGGAAAGCCGGCCGCAGTCGAGAACGTAGAGGCGCTCAACGCCGGCGGCGGATGCGGCCGATGCGCCGAACACAACGGCGAAGGCGGTAGCCATCAAAAAAACGAGCTTCATGATTTTCTTCCTTGCTGCGGCTCTCAATCGGCCAGGGCCGCCAAAATCCGTGCCCATGAGCGGATGCCTTTGTGGAAGCATTTGAGGTCGTACTTTTCGTTCGGCGAGTGCACGCGGTCGTCGTCGAGCGCGAAGCCGACCATCAAAGTGTCCATGCCGAGTACAGTTTTAAAATCCGCGACAATCGGGATCGAACCACCCGCGCCCACGGTCACCGCCTTCTTGCCCCACTCTTCGCCGAGCGCCGCGCGCGCCTTGGCCAGCGCGCGATTGTCATAGGCGACCTGGAAAGCTGGCGCGCTGGTGAAATTGCCGAACTCCACCTTGCAATCATCCGGCACGCGCGCGCGCACAAAGTCACGAAACGCGACGCTGACTTTCTCCGGATCCTGCGCGCCGACCAGACGAAACGACACTTTCGCGGTCACTTTGCCGGGAATAACGGTTTTTGCGCCCTCGCCCGTATAGCCGCCAATGATGCCGTTGACTTCGGCGGTCGGCCGCGTGGAGATCTGCTCGATCAGCATGCGGTCTTTTTCGCCGGCCGGGATTTTCAATCCGATGGGGCCGAGGAATTTCTCCGCCGTCAGTCCGAGGCCGGACAAGTCGGTTTTGATATCGGACGGCAACTCGGGAACCCCATCATAGAATCCGGGAATGGCGACCGAGCCGTCGGTCCGGTGCAGCGCCGAAAGAATGTCGGCAAGCACGTGGATCGGGTTGCGTGCGGCGCCGCCGAAAAGTCCCGAATGAAGGTCGCGGTCGGCGCAGGTGAGCGCAACTTCCTCGTAGACCAGCCCGCGCAGCGACGTGGTGATGGACGGCGTTTCGGCGTCCCACATGCCGGTATCGCAAACCAGCGCCAAGTCGCGCTTAAACTCACTCGCGTGGTCGCGCACGAAGCCGAAAAGGTTCTTCGAGCCGCACTCCTCCTCGCCTTCGATCATCAGAGTGATGTCGAGCGGCAGCGCGCCGGTCACCGCCTTGAAGGCACGGCAGGCCTCGACGAACGTCATCGCCTGGCCTTTGTCATCACAAGCGCCGCGGGCGACGATGGCCTTGCGCCCATCGTCGAGTGTCTCGATGCGCGGCTCGAAGGGCGGAGTATCCCATAGCGATAGCGGATCAACGGGCTGCACATCATAATGTCCATAAAACAGGACGCGCGGCGCCTTGCCATTGGCTCCGTTGTGCGGCGCGGCCGGAGAGTTCGCAGCGATGACCACCGGGTGCCCGCCGGTCGGACGCACGCTCACTTCCAATCCGAGACCGCGCAGCTCGCCCGCGACATGATCGGCGGCCGCGCGACAATCTTTTGCGTAGGCCGGGTCGGTCGAGATCGATTGGATTCGCAACAGCGCGAACAGGCGCTCTAC
>DATNNI010000552.1:0-5369 GCA_035601915.1 Xanthobacteraceae bacterium | reverse complement strand
GCTCCATCAGCATCCTTGAGCCCTTCGATGCCGAGGATTCTGATGTTGCGTTCCGCGAGGTTTGCGACCAGGTGCGCGATGGCGGATGGGCTCAACTGCACGGCGGACAGGTCGAGTGCGACGGCATGATTGGCAAAGAAGCCGTCAGATCGGGCGAGATTGGCATCGAGGTCGGCGAGCCATTCGACGATCGGCGGCTGCGGCGCAAATACGAATGCCATGTAGGATCGCGCCCGGAACATGAGCGACTGGCGTTGGCTGGCGGCAGCTGACACCGTACCCCTCCGCTTTCCGGATGATTCCGATGGTTAACAAATTGCGTATGCCCGGTTAACGCCGGGTTAACGCGCGGCTTGATTTCGGACGTTGAGAATGCCGGCTGGCGCTACGCGACAATATTCGGAAGCTGTCAGAACGGCCTAGTGTTTTTGCCGCCGGTCTTTAACTCGCGCGGCCTTGAATTCGGTTTGCGGCAACGTTCCCGGCGTCAACACTTCGACCGTGGCGCGCACTTCGCAACGGGTGCGGATTTCCTCAGCCACGGCCGCGGCAATGCTTTCACCGGCATGGTGCTCCACCCGCACCGTCATGACGTCGAGCCCATCGGGATTGGTGAGGATCACGATCTCGAATTCGTCGCCGATGCCGTCAATCGACCGCACTGCGTGCTCGATTTGGCCGGGAAACATCTTTATGCCGCGCAGATTGATAAGATCGTCGGCCCGGCCACTGAAAGACCCCACCGCGCGGACGTGGTTTCGTCCGCATCGGCAGCGCGAGCGATCGAAGGCGGTGTAATCGCCGACCAGAAATCGCAGTTGCGGCGAGGATTCGGAATTGAGGTTTGTGCAGACGGTCAGTCCGCGCTCGCCATCCTGCTGCGATTTTAGCGAATGCGGATCGACCGTTTCCCAGACTTGTACGTCTTCCAACAAATGCGTGGTGACGGGACCATTTGGCGGCTGTGAATGAGCGCAGGAGAAGCCGCCGACATGCGGCGACGCTTCGGTGCAGCCGTAAAATTCAACGAGCCGCGCATCCCACAATTCCTGAATGCGCGCCCGCGTGGCGTCGACGCTCATACCGGGTTCGCCGGCGACAAACAGCATCCGAACCGCCGTCTTGCGCGGGTCGGCGCCGAGCGTTTCCAGCGTGCGTCCCAAATGAAGCGCGTAAGACGGCGTACACAGCAGAATTGTCGGCTGGTATCGGATGACCACGTTGGCGCGCGCCCGTGCGTCCATTCCGCCGCCCGGCAGCGTGGGCAAACCCATTTTCGCTAGCGCGTATTGCACGCCCCAGGCCCAGACATGCGGCCCGTAACCGGTGACCATGAAGACTGTATCGCCTTTGCGGAAACTCATGGCCTGCAGCGCGCGGGCGTTAGCCCAGGCCCAAAGTTCGCGGTCGACATGCGAATAGCGAAATACGCGGGCCGGACCGGTCGTTCCCGACGATGAGAACATCATCCAGCCGCGATCGCGCCAGATCGCGTCGTTCATGGTCGTGAAGCGTCCGTAGGGCGGCTCCCTGGCGGCGTCCTCGGCCATTTCCAGCTTGTCGATCACCGGCCACTTGGCGATGAGATCATCGACCGTGCGCAAGTCGGAGGAAATGAGACCAAGGCGATCGAAGCGGCGCCGATAGAAATCGCTGTTTTCGTAGAGGAACGGCGCCACCGCCGCTATCTTGTCATCCTGGATTGCCCTGATCTCGTCACGCGAGGCGGCATCGAGCCGCGGCGACCAATAGTCAGACGAAGCGGATTTATCAGGGTCGTGACGGTGGCGCTCGATGGTTTCGAGCCAAACTCGCCGCGTTGCATCCGCGCGATCCGGGCGACTGGTCATCGTTTCCTCCCTGAGTGGCGATTGTAGCTCCGATGTTGCCAAGCTGCACCCGGCTCCCGTGAGGTAAGCTTGCGTGCGCGCGTTTTCGCTTCGTACCGGCACGCTTCATCGTTACAAAATAGGCTTATGGTTCATCCGCCGGTTCGTGCCGACCACATCGGCAGCTTGTTGCGCCCGGCCCCGTTGCGCCAGGCGTTTCGCGCATTTCATGCAGGCGAAATCGACGATGTCCGGTTTGCCGCCGCCCAGGACGCAGCGATCCGCGATGCGGTAAAGCTGCAGGAGGACATTGGGCTAGCGGTCGTCACAGACGGCGAGTTTCGCCGCGGCTCCTACTGGAGCCGCTTCGTCGAACGTACCGAAGGTCTCGACGTCGCCGCCGCGCGCTTTCAGTTCCGTGATGAACAAGGGCAGGAGCTTGCCTTCACTGCTCCATTCGTCACCGGCAAAGTGGCGCGCCGAAATCCGATCGCACTCGATGAGTTCGATTTTTTGTTTCGTCATACCAATGTACTTGCCAAGGTGACTTTGCCGGCGCCATCGACCATGCATTTCTGGCGCGGCTCCGGTTATGCGGCGCCACGCGTTTATTCCCACCCGCGAGACTTTTTTCGCGATCTTGCCCAAATCTACCGCGCCGAGATCGCCGACCTTGCCGCCGCCGGCTGCCGCTATGTTCAGCTCGACGAGGTCGCGCTAGCGATGCTCTGCGATCCGGCGGTGCGCGCAAGGGTGATTGCCGACGGTAACGATCCGCACGCGCTTGCCGATCTTTACGTCGAGGCGATCGCCGAAGCAGTCGCCGGCGCGCCGGACGATACGGCGATCGGCGTGCACCTGTGCCGCGGCAATTTCAAAGGCAAATATTTAGCCGAAGGCGGTTACGAAGAGATTGGCAAGGCTCTATTCGGCTGTGCCCGTGTTACGCATTTCCTTCTTGAATTCGATACGGCGCGCGCCGGCGATTTTAAGCCGCTCCGTTTCGTCGCGCCTGGCAAAGCCGTCGTGCTGGGGCTAATCAGCTCGAAGAACGCTGTGCTAGAGAAAATCGAAGATCTGCTGAGCCGGATCGATGACGCGGCGCAATGGATCGAAAAGGATCGTCTCGCCATAAGTCCGCAATGCGGCTTCGCTTCGACCGTTGCGGGGAACCCGCTCACGGAAGCCGATCAACGCGGCAAGCTTCTGCGTTGTGTGGAAACCGCGCGCGCGGCGTGGGGATAAAGAGAGCCCGGAGCGCTTGACCGCGCCTTCGGGCGCGGCTTCAATCCGCCCGTACCCGAATACCGGATGAGGATCGGTGATACAGATAAGGTTCCCTGTCGCCGTCGCCGACAAAATGGCGCGCCATCTGACGAAGTCTCGTCAAGCAGCCGGGCATCAGCACATTTGAGCGTCCTGTCCAAGCGTTCCGAGCCCGGCGCCTCCTCGCGCTTCGCTTATGCCGGAAGCAGCATCGAACGCGCCGCCGTTTGGCGCAGCGATGATGCAAAGCTTGCCGACCTCGGCGCGAGTTCACGCGCCGGCTTTTATCTGTTCGCCGGCGATTTGGTGCTGCTCAAGCGCGACGGCCAAAAATTCGACCCGCTGTTTTCGTCCACTGAAGCCAACGCGTTTAGCCAAGCACGCGAGACTGTATTTCTCGGGCTCCTGGGCGAGGACGCGCGCTTTGCTCGCTCGCTTTCCTCCGCCGGCGTCGAGTCGCTCAGCGCCCGCCCCGACCTGAAGATCCTCGATTTGCGAAGCATTGCCGTGCAGGGCGCGGTTGCGACCGAACATCTTCCGCCACTCGCGGAAGCCAAGGCGCTTCTCGGCTGGCATCTTAAGCATGGTTTCTGCGCAAATTGCGGTGCCGCGACAACGCCGACGCAAGCCGGCTGGCGGCGTGATTGTCCATCGTGCAAGACCGAGCATTTCCCGCGTACCGATCCGGTGGTCATCATGCTGCCGGTCGGGCGCGAGCGTTGCGTCCTGGGCCGCTCGCCCCGATTTCCGGAAACCATGTGGTCTTGCCTCGCCGGCTTCACTGAGCCGGGAGAATCGATCGAGGAAGCGGTGCGCCGCGAGATACATGAAGAGGTGGGACTTGTTTGCGCCCGTGTTACATATTTTGCGTCGCAGCCGTGGCCATTTCCGTCCTCGCTGATGATCGGATGCCACGCTGAAGCGATATCCGACCGGATAACAATCGATCAAAACGAAATCGAGGAGGCGCGCTGGTTCGACCGGGAGGAACTCCAACTGATGCTGGCGCTTAAGCATCCGCAAGGCCTCACCACCCCGCCTCCGATCGCCATCGCTCACCACATTATCCGCGACTTCGTCGAACGTGGCGCGCAGGTGCTTGAATGAAATGCTCAGGGTCGGGCGATTGCTTTCGTAAAGACGCGTTTGGTCGAGGACAGGGGTGAAAAAAATGAACGCTGGCGGCGCGCCGCGCATTCTTTGCACTGGTATTATCGTGCTCGACGAGGTTTTCCGCGTCGAGGAATTTCCGCAGGCCGACGGCAAGGTCGAGGCCAAAGACTTTTTCGTCGTCAACGGCGGTTGTGCAGCGAATGCCGCGGTCGCCATCGCGCGGCTGGGCGGCCGTGCCTCAATGGCGGGCCCGTTGGGCGGGCCCGCCGGGCAAGATTCGAACGGCGACCGGGTGTTAGCGGCGCTCAATCGCGAAAATGTCGATACTGCTGCGTGTCATCGGGTTAGCGGACTGGCGACGGCGCTGTCGGCGATATTCGTCAACGCCCGCGGCGACCGAACCATAGTGACGTATCGCGACCAGCGCGTCGCGGCCGTTGTTCCAGACGATCCGGAAACAATTGTCGCGTCGGCCAACCTGGTTCTTGCCGACAACAGGTATCCCGACTTCGCGCGTCCGATTTGCGAAGCAGCGCGACGGCGGGGAATTCCAGTCGTCCTTGATGGCGACAAGCCGACGAAAGAAAGCGATGCCTTGTTTCGCATCGCTTCCCACGTCGTATTCTCCTCAGAATGTCTGAAAGCGACGACCGGTGTTGGCGATCTCAGCGACGGGCTCAGCCGAATAGCCCGGCACACCGACGCGTTTCTTGCGGTCAGCAACGGCCCCGACGACATTCTTTTCCTCGAGAAAGGTGCGATCCGCCGCGTTCCGGTCTTCGCCATTCGAGCGGTTGATACGCTTGGCGCCGGCGACGCATTGCATGGTGGGTTCGCTTTGGCCCTCGCGGAAGGCCGCAGCGAGGCGGATGCCTTGCGCTTCGGCGCTGCGGTCGCCGGCATAAAATGCACTCGCATTGGCGGCTCAGCCGGGACACCGAAGCGGGCGGAAGTCGAAGCGTTCTTGGCCGAGGGCGGGAAATCCGTGCCGGCGCCCGGACCGGCGTAATTCCCCAGTCGGCCTCGTTATTTACGCGGGCGGAATCCCAGCCCGCGGGCAATGTCCGGTAAATAATTTCACTTGATTTGGAATATTATTCTCGATAGAGACCATTCCTACCGGGTTGATGAAAGATTTTTTCATGGACGCTATCGATCGAA